>NZ_JBIQHY010000035.1:0-9890 GCF_044508335.1 Actinomadura sp. | reverse complement strand
TGCGCACGGCCGCGACCGGCCCGAAGACCTCCTCGGCCATGATCGGCATGTGGTCGGCGCAGCCGGCCAGGACCGTGGCCGGGTAGAACGCGCCGGGGCCTTCGGGGACCCGCGCGCCGGCGAGGGGGCGGGCGCCGTCCGCGATCGCCTTCTCGACCTGCTGGTGGACGTGCGCGCGGTGGCGCTCGTCGACGAGCGGGCCGAGTTCGGTGGACACGTCGGCGCCCGGCCCCATGCGCATGCCGCGGGCGCGGTCCACGAGGGCGCCGAGGAACGGCTCGGCCACGTCCTCGTGGACGTACACCCGTTCCACCGAGGTGCAGATCTGCCCGGCGTCGGCGAAGCAGCCGATCGCCGCCTGCCCGGCCGCCCAGGAGGGGTCGACGCCGACGTCCACGATCAGCGGGTCGGAGCCGCCGTTCTCCAGCAGGGTCTTCGCGCCGGTGCGCAGGGCGAGTTCGGCGACGCGCCGCCCCGCGGCCGTGGAGCCGACGTGCGCGACGACGTCGGCGCCGGGGTGGCCGGCGAGGACCTCGCCCACCTCGCCGCCGCCGGTGACCATGTTCAGGACGCCGTCGGGCAGGCGCGCAGCGAGCAGCTCGGTGAGCATCGCGCCGGTGTGCGGGGTCCGCTCGGACGGCTTGTGCACGACGGTGTTGCCGGTGGCCACGGCCGCGCCGATCAAGCCGCAGGCGATCGCGACCGGGGCGTTCCACGGCGTGATCACGGCGACGACGCCGCGCGGCTCGCGGACCATGAAGTCGCAGGCGTCCCGGCCGCCCTGCAGGCTGCGGCACCCGTGCAGGGCGCCCAGCTCGGCGTACTGGCGCAGCGTCCCGATCCCGGCCTCGACGCGGCCGAGCGCGTCGCCGGACGGCTTGCCCATCTCCGCGGTCACCAGCGCGGCCAGCTCGTCCACCCGCTCCTCGACCGCCCGGGCCGCGGCGCGCAGGGCCGCGCTCCGCTCGGCCGCCGGGGCGGCCGCCCAGCCGGGCGCCGCACCGCGCGCCGCCGCCATCGCCGCGGCCGCGTCCGCCGGCGTGGACACGGCCGCCACCCCCAGCGGCTCGCCGGTCGCCGGGTCGGCCACCGAGAACACGTCCTGCCCGGTGCCCTGGCTCCACCGTCCGCCGGCCAGCATCCACCTGTCGCGGGGCCGCATGGCCACCCCCTCCCGTGTCGCGGTACGTCCGATCGCCTACCCGGCAGGGCGGCCTTCAATGACGGCACCCGCGTCAGTGGACACTTACTGAAATCGGCTACGGTGGTGCGCACGCGGATTGAGGGAGGCGCGGTGGACTTCGACCTGCCGGAGAGCGCGGCGGCGGTGCGCGAGGGCGTGCTGGCGATCGCCGGGAAGTACGACCAGGAGTACTGGAGCCGGTGCGACGCGGACAAGCGCTGGCCGGAGGAGGTCTGGCGGGAACTGGTCCAGGGCGGCTGGCACGCGCTGGCGATCCCGGAGGAGCACGGCGGCGGGGGCCAGGGCCTGCTGGAGCTGGCGGTCGCCCTGGAGGCGCTGGCCGAGGGCGGCGCGGGCGGCGCCGCGTCGTTCATGTACCTGCTCACGCCCGCGTTCGGCGGGCTCACCATCACCCGCCACGGGACCGCGGAGCAGCGGCGCGAGTTCCTGCCGAAGATCGCGTCCGGGGAGATCGAGACCTGCTTCGCCATCACCGAGCCGGACGCCGGCAGCAACGCCATCGAAATCTCCACCCACGCGCGCCGCGACGGCGACCACTTCCTGGTCAGCGGGCAGAAGATCTGGATCTCCGGCGTCGAGCGGGCCGACTTCCTGGTGCTGGTGACCCGGACGATCCCGGCGGCCGAGGCGCGGCCCCGCACGTCCGGCTTCACCGTCCTGCTGGTGGACGTCGCGGAGGCCGTCGCCGAGGGGACGCTCACCTACCGGCCGATCCCGAAGCTCGGCACGAACACCGTCGCGTCCAGCATGGTGTTCCTGGACGAGGTGCGCGTCCCGGCAGACCGCGTCCTCGGCGAGGCCGACCAGGGCTTCCTCGTCCTGTGGGACATCCTGAACCCCGAGCGGATCCTGGCCGCGGCTGGCGGCGTCGGCTCCGGCGGCCTCGTGCTGAGGCTCGCCCGCGAGTACGCCGCCGGCCGGGCGCCGTTCGGCAAGCCGATCGGGGCGAACCAGGCCATCGCGTTCCCGCTCGCCAAGGCCAAGGCGCAGCTGGAGCTGGCCCGGCTGATGACCTACAAGGCCGCCTGGCTGTGGGACCGGGGCCGCCCCTGCGGCTCGGAGGCCAACATCGCCAAGCTGACCGCGGCGGACGCGGCCTGGCAGGCGGCCGACCGCGCCTTCCAGACCTACGGCGGCATGGCGTACTCGATGGAGTACCCGATCGCCCGGATGTTCCGCGACGCCCGCATCGGCAAGAACATCCCGGTCGCCGAAGAGCTGGTCCTCGCGCACATCGCGCAGCACGAGCTGGGGCTGCCCAAGTCGTACTAGCCCGCTCTCCGGCCGGCCTCCGGCGGCCGGTCTCCGGAGCCGGAGGCCGCGGGCGGCATGCCCCGATCATTCCGAATCGGATTCCGGGCGGTCGACCCGTTGCCCCGGCCGCACCGGGCGCGCGAGCATGAGGGGTCACCGGCCCCCGCAGCGAGGAGTGTCCATGCCCCGGTCGTACGCCAGCGCCGTGCTCGATGCCACCGCCGACGAGGTGTGGTCCTACCTGCGGGACTTCGGCAACCTCGCCGAGTGGATGCCGGGCGTGCAGACCGGCGTGATCGAGGACGGCGGGCCCGGCGACCGCGTGGGCTGCGTCCGCCGGCTGATCGGCCCCGGCGACTCGGTGTTCCGCGAGCGCCTCATCTCGCTGGACGACGCCGGCCGCGGCTACTCCTACGAGATCGTGGAGAGCCCGCTGCCGGTGCGCGGCGCCCGCGGCCGCCTGCGCGTCGCGCCGGTCACCGCGACCGGCCAGGCGTTCGTCGAGTGGTGGGCCGACTTCTCCGCCGACGCCGGCGACGAGGAGGCGATGACCAAGACCCTCGCGAAGGGCATCTACGCCACCGGCCTGAGCGCCCTCGCCGAGCGCTTCGGCTGACCGCGCCTCACGCGACCTCGGGCGGGCGCTCCCGGCCGCCGAACGCCGAGCGCAGCCGCCGGGCGGCGAACTCCATCGCCTCGGCGCCGGCGTCGAAGATCTCCGGCAGCAGGAAGAAGGAGTGCACGACGCCGTCGTAGCGGCGCAGCTCCACCGGCACCCCCGCCTCGGCGAGCCGGTGCGCGTACGCCTCGGCCTCGTCGCGCAGGATGTCGTACTCGGCGGTGATGACGGTGGCGGGCGCGACGCCCGCCAGGCCGGGGGCGCGCAGCGGCGCGAGCCGGAAGTCCGACGGGTCGGCGCCGCCCCGGTACAGGTCCATGAACTGCGCGAGCGTGCCCGCGTCCAGCCCGTACCCGGTGCCGTACTCCCGCCAGCTCGGGGTGTCCATCGCCGTGTCGGTCACCGGGTAGACGAGCAGCTGGTGGGCGAGCGGCAGCCCGCGGTCCCGGGCCAGCAGCGCGGCGGCCGCGGCGAGGTTCCCGCCGGCGCTGTCCCCGGCCACCGCCACGGCGCCGGGGTCGACGCCGTAGCGGTCCGGCTCCCGCACCGCGGACGCGACGGCGGCCCACGCGTCGTCCACGGCGGCCGGGAACGGGTGCTCCGGGGCCAGCCGGTACCCCACGTTCAGGACCGCGCATCCGGCGGCGGCCGCCAGGTCGCGGCACGCGGCGTCCACGTTCTCGATGCCGCCGAGCACCCACCCGCCGCCGTGCAGGTAGACGACCGCGGGCAGCGGCCCCCGCTCGGGCCGCTGCGGGCGGTACAGCCGCACCGGCACCGGTCCGCCGGGGCCGCGCACCTCCAGGTCGCGCACCACCGGGAGCTCCCGCCGCACGACCGGGAACGCCGCGCCGATCCGCGCCCGCATCTCCGCGATCGAGGGCCGCGCCGCCTCCCCCGGCGGCGCCGTCCAGGCGGCGAGCAGCTCCAGGAAGCGCGCGGTCTGCGGGTGGAGGGGCATGCGGGCGGCTCCGGGGGCGGGCGGCGGGTTCCAGCAGACCGCCTTCCCCGGATCCGGCCCGTCAATCCAGGCTCAGCGGCCCGCGGCCTCCGCGACCAGGGCCTCGAACAGGCGCGGGTCGTCGCCCTCCTCGGGATGCCACTGGACGGCGAGGCCGAAGCGGTGGCCCTGCAGCTCGACGGCCTCCACTACCTGGTCCTCGGCCCAGGCCACCGCCGACAGGCCCTTGCCGAGCCGCCCGACCGCCTGGTGGTGGTACGCCGGGACGTCGGCCGCCTCGCCGAGGATCTTGCCGACCAGGCTGGTCGCGGCGATCCGCACCGGGTGCGAGCCGACGATGCCGGTCTCCGGCGCGTGCCCCCTGTGGCCCACCGCCTCCGGCAGGTGCTGGACGAGGGCGCCGCCCCGCGCGACGTTCAGCACCTGCATCCCCCGGCAGATCGCCAGGAACGGCACGTCCGCCGCCACGACCGCGCGGGCCAGCGCCAGCTCGAACCGGTCCCGCTGCGGCTGCGGCGGCCCGGTCTCGTGGTGCCGGGCCGCGCCGTACAGGCCCGGGTCGAGGTCGCCGCCGCCGGAGAGGACGATGCCGTCCAGCCGCTCGACCAGCGCGTCCACCCCGCGCAGCGTCGCGGCCGGCGGCAGCAGCACCGGCACGCCGCCGGCCCGCTCGACCGCGCGCGCGTACGGCGCCGGAAGGAGCGCGGCCTCGCGCACCCAGACCCCCCAGCGGGCCGGCTCCAGGTAGGTGGTGATGCCGATGAGCGGCGGCGCGCCGGCACCGGCGGCGGGGCCCGGAGCCCCGCGGACGGCCTCTGACATGTGCGTGTCTCCCCCTCGTGCTGAGCACTGGCCACAGGACGGCTGCCAATAGGGGTGATCTGTCCGTTTCCGCGGCACCCTGTGGTGCCTCACCCGCCCCCCTGCGCCGCCCCGCCCCCGGCCTCTCTCCCGGCCAGCTTGCCTCACGGGGCGGGTCTGCGCAGTCCGAAGCGGCGAGATCGCCGCCGCGCCGGCCGGCGCCCGGGGACGGGCACTCGGCCGGGGCGCGGCAAAGAATCATGAAATCTGCCACCTGGGAGTGGTTTCTTCCTCCGCGTCCGGCCCGTTCGGCAACGGACGGCGCTCGCACCGCACCCGTACCGATCAGTATGCGTGCTCTTTTCGCACGGCATCCGGTCACGCAGGATCCACGGACCATCACACAGCGCATCGATCGCCGGCCGTCCGCACCGGCCCGCTTGAGGACCCGCGGGATCGAAGTAGAGAATCTCACAAAGCCGGGCACCCGACCTGCCGCGACCGCCGGTGCCGGGCCCCCGCGTTGGCCGGGGAACGGGCTGGGAGCGTGCCGAGAGATGTCACCGGAACCCCGCGTCGTCAAGGAGTGCTTCGCCCGGCTGGAAGCCGACCCGGCGGGCGCGATGAGCTACTTCTACGGCCGCCTCTTCGCGGCCGAGCCGCAGCTGCGCGCCCTCTTCCCGCCCGCGATGGGCCACCAGCACGACCGGTTCTTCCAGGCGCTCGTCCGGATCGTGTGGAGCCAGGACGACCCGGGCGACCTCGACGCGCACCTCGGCCGGCTCGGGCGCGGCCACCGCAAGTACGGGGTGCTGCGCGAGCACTACGCCGCCGTCGGCGCCGCGCTGACCGCGACGCTCCGCGTCTACGCCGCCGACGTGTGGACCCCCGGCGCCGAGGACGCCTGGACCGCCGCCTACCGGCACGCCGCCGGCACCATGGCCGGCGCCGCCGAGCTGGACGCCGCGCACGCCCCGCCCTGGTGGGCCGCCGAGGTCACCGCGCACGACCGCCGCGCCCCCGACCTCGCCGTGCTCACGCTGCGCCCCGAGCGGCCGCTCCCGTTCGCCGCCGGGCAGCACGTCGGCGTGCAGACCGCCCGCTGGCCCCGCGTGTGGCGCCCCTACTCGATCGCGAACGCGCCCCGGCCGGACGGGACGCTGCGCCTGCACGTCCGGGCGCGTCCCGGCGGCTGGGTGAGCGGCGCCCTGGTCCGGGGCACCGCTCCCGGCGACACCGTGCTGCTCGGCCCCGCCGAGGGCGCGATGACGCTCGACCCCGACCCGGACCGCGACCTGCTCCTGATCGGCGGCGGCACCGGGCTCTCCCCCATGAAGGCCCTCGCCGAGGAGGCCGCCCCCGCCGGCCGCACCGTCCGCCTGCTGGTCGCGGCCCGCACCGCCGACGGCCTCTACGACATGCCCGACCTGCGGCTGCTGGAGTCGGCCTGCCCCGGGCTCACCGTCACCCCGGTGCTGTCGCGGTCACCGCGGAGCGGCGGGCCGGCCGGCCGCGTGCCGGACGTCCTGCCCGCCCTCCTGGACGGCGACGCCGGCGGCCTCGCCGCCTACGTCGCCGGACCCGGCCCGCTCGTCCGCGGGACCGTCGCCGCTCTCCGGCGGCTCGGGGTGCCGGCGCGGCACATCCACCACGACCTGCTCGCGGCCGGCGACCCGGTCACCGGCCCGCGCGCTCCCGCAGGAACTCCTTAGTCGCCTCGTCCGCCGGGTAGAACGACTCGATCGCCAGCTCCGCGACCGTGATGTCGACCGGCGTGCCGAACGTCGCGATCGTGCTGAAGAACGACAGCTCCCGGCCCTCCACCCGCATCCGCAGCGGGACGAACACGTCGTGGCCCGCGGGCGGCGCCATCGCCTCCCCCACGTCTCCGGGGAAGCCGCGCAGCTCCCGGTAGAGCTGCGCGAGCGCGGCGTCCGCGGTCAACGCCACGTGCCGCCGCACCCGGTCGATCATGTGGGCGCGCCACTCGGCCAGGTTCAGGATGTTCCGCGCCATGCCGTCCGGGTGCATGCTCAGCCGGAGCACGTTCAGCGGCGGCTCCAGCAGCTCGGGCGGCGCGCCCTCCATGAAGAACGCGGCGGCCGCGTTGGCGTCGACGAGGTTCCAGAACCGGTCCACGACCACGGCCGGATACGGCTCGTGCCCGGCCAGCACCTGCTTCAGCGCCGCGCGGACCGCGTCCATCTTCGGCTCCTCGATCGGCGTCTCGTCGAACACCGGCGCGTACCCGGCCGCCACCAGCAGCAGGTTGCGGTCGCGCAGCGGCACGTCCAGGTGCTCGGCGAGCCGCAGCACCATCTCGCGGCTCGGCGCGGACCGGCCCGTCTCCACGAAGCTGAGGTGCCGGGTCGACACGCCCGCCTCCGAGGCCAGCTCCAGCTGGCTCAGCCGCCGCCGCTGCCGCCAGGCCCGCAACTGCTCCCCGATGGGCCGCACATCGCTCAACGCCGTCGTCACGCCTCGGACGCTACCGGCCCGCCGGTCACGCGCGCGATTACGTCCGGGGTAATGGACGCCGTGCGGCCCCGCCCGCGAGAGTGGGCCGCACACGACCACCGAGGAGGCTCCATGACCACCGGGATCACCCCCGACCAGCTGACCGACGCGATGCCGTTCGCCCGCGCGCTCGGCGTCCGCATCGACGCCGCCGGTCCCGAGGAGGTCACCGGCCGGCTCGACTGGGCCCCGGAGCGCTGCACCGCCGGCGGCGTGATGCACGGCGGCGCCCTCATGGCCCTCGCCGACACCCTCGGCGCCGCGTGCGCGTTCCTCAACCTCCCGCCGGACACCTCCACCACGACCCTGGAGTCCAAGACGAACTTCTTCCGCGGAGTCAGGGAGGGCTGCGTCCGCGGCGTCGCGCGCCCGCTGCACACCGGCCGCACATCGATCGTCGTCCAGACCGACCTCTACGACGAGTCCGGCCGCCGCGTCGCCCAGGTGACCCAGACCCAGGCCGTGCTCAGGGCCTGACCCGGCGCTCGGGCCTGAGCACGGCCGGCGCCTTTACGTTGTAGATTTTTTAGCGAGGTGCTCGCCGAAGAAGGCGAAGATCCGCGCCCAGCCGTCGGCCGCGTTCTCCCGCCCCCTGCCCAGCCCGAAGACGATCTTGGCGACCGGGCCGAGCGGAGCCGGCGGGGTGAGCCCGGTCAGGAAGCCGTGCCCGGTCCCCGGGTACTCCTTCACGTCGTGCTCGACGCCGGCCCGCGTGAGGGCGCGCTCCAGCCGGGCCGCGGCCCCGCGCAGCGTGGGGTCGGCGCCGCCGTAGCTGCCGACGATCGGGCACGCGCCCCGCAGCGACTCCTCCGGCCGCCGCGGCAGGATGCCGTAGTTGGCGGCCGCCGCCTTGAAGTCGTACTTCGCCGCCGCGACCAGCGCGAACCCGCCGCCCATGCAGAACCCGCACACGCCCACGTCCCCCGTGCAGTCGGCCCGCCCGGCGAGCCACGCACGCGTGGCCTCGATGTGGTCGTAGGCGGCGCCGCGCTGGGCCCGCATGTCGCGCATCGCCTTGGCGACGCACCGCACCCACGGCGCTCCGTTGTAGAGGTCCGGCAGGACGGCGAGGTAGCCCTCGGCGGCGAACCGGTCGGCCTGCGCCCGCATGTCGGCGTTCGCGCCCATCGCCTCGAAGACGATGACGACGCCCGGCCACGGCCCTTCGCCCTCGGGGACGGCGAGGTACCCCGGCAGCTCCCGCGCTCCCACGGGGATCGTGATGTCAGACATACCGTCGAATAATTCCCCAGCCGCCCACCGTTGCCCAGCCCCCGGCGCGCACCGGTCTACCGTGGCCCCATGCGCATCGACCGCCTCGACCACCTCGTCCTCACCGTCGCGGACATCGACGCGGCGATCTGGTTCTACACGCGCGTGCTCGGCATGGAGGCGGTGACCTTCGGCGAGGGCCGCCGCGCCCTCGCCTTCGGCGCCGGCAAGATCAACCTGCACGAGGCCGGCCGGGAGTTCGAGCCGAAGGCGGCGCACCCGGTCCCCGGCAGCGCCGACCTCTGCCTGATCGTCGCGGGGCCGCTCGACGAGGCCCTCGCCGACCTGGAGCGCCACGGCGTCCCCGTCGAGGAGGGCCCGGTGCGCCGCACCGGCGCCGCCGGCCCCATCACGAGCGTCTACGTCCGCGATCCCGACCGGAACCTCATCGAGCTCAGCGTCTACGAGTGAGGGTCAGACCTTCCGCCACTCGGGGATCCAGGCGCCGTCCTCGACGACGTAGTCCCCGAAGAGGTCGGGGGCCTCCTTGCGCATCACCTCTCCGATCTTGCCGAAGAGCAGGCGGATCTCCTCCTCGGCGCCCGGCGCGGTGCGGTTCTCCAGGGTGTGGCGCAGGGTGCGGACGTTGGCCGTCCAGACCAGCCCGGTGCCGACGCCCTCGGGCGCGAAGCGGCGCATGAACGAGGTCTTGTGCTTCTTCTCCTTGAACGGCACGCCCTCGTCGTCCAGGCCGAAGTGGGCGGCCATCCAGCCCTGGAACTCCTCCATCTGCTCCAGCATCGCGGTGGCGCGCTTCATCAGCTCGGCGTCCTCGCGGGCCCACTCCGGAAACCAGAACGGGATGTCCTGCAGCCGGACGAACCGGAGCGACTCCTGCGAAATGGCCACCCCGGGACGGTGCCGGACGAGTTCGTGCGTCAGCACGCGGCTCACATTGTGCAGGACGAAGCTGAAGCTGACGTGCTCCAGCACCGAGCCGTGCAGGCTGCGCAGGATGTTCCGCAGGTACTGGCCCGAGTCGGTGCGGATCTTGGTCACGTTGGGGTTGAGGCCCGGCTCCCAGGAGCGGTAGCAGAGCCGGCCGGCGAACTCCGCCAGGTTCTGCGGGTCGTTGAGCTCGTCGTCGAGCTCGCCGCGGTCGAGCCGCTCCAGCCAGCTCTCCCCGCCCACGTCCCGCAGGTAGCGGGCGACCTCGTCGTAGTCCAGTTCGGGCCGCGCAACGAGGAACACCTCGGGCTCGACGCTCTTCACTCTCGCATCCCCCTACATCGATTCGTTCGTCCTATAGCAAACCATCCCCG
>NZ_JBIQHY010000154.1:0-14990 GCF_044508335.1 Actinomadura sp. | reverse complement strand
GGCGCCGCGCCCGCGCGGGCGCGGCGCGAGCGCGCGCGGCGGGGGCCGGCGCGGCCCGATCGGGCGCACGCGGACCGGATACAGGCGGACCGGGCGCAAGCGGATCGCGCACGGCGGAGGCGGGCACGGCCGACCGGGCTCAAGTGCGTGACCTGCATGCGCTTCTCCCGGTGTTCTGCTGTCACGCCCCTTACGGCGGGTCCGCCGTCCGCGTGAGACACATGTAAAAAAAGTGCATCCTGGGCGCAGTTACGTCAAGAGGTAACTTTACAGAGAGCCAAGCCCCACGTTGCACCGTTTTCAACCGTCTCCGGTGGTTCACTTTCGTTATGCCTGGACGAAGGCGGGAGGATTCGCGGGAATCGGCCGGTCGCTCCCCGGGGACACACGGACATCACCCCCGGGTGCGGCGCCGCGGGCCGCTCGCGGAGCGAGCGTGGCCGGACCACCGCCGGGTATGGCCGACAATGTACGGTGGCCCAGCCACTCCGGATCCGCGATTGGTGTGTAGTACAGCCGTGCACCTGCTCAACGGTGAGCGTCCCGCTCACGACCTGACCTACAACGACGTGTTCATGGTCCCCGGCCGCTCCGACGTGGGGTCGCGCCTGGACGTCGACCTGGCCACCTCGGACGGCAGCGGGACGACGATCCCGCTCGTGGTCGCCAACATGACGGCCGTGTCCGGCCGCCGGATGGCCGAGACCGTCGCCCGGCGCGGCGCGATCGCGGTGCTGCCGCAGGACATCCCGGCCGACGTCGTCGCCGAGGTCATCGGGTGGGTCAAGGGCCGCGACCTGGTCGTCGACACCCCGATCACGCTCGGCCCGTCCGGCACCGCCGGGGAGGCGCTCGCGCTGCTGCCCAAGCGGGCGCACAACGCCGTGATCGTCGTCGAGGACGAGCGCCCGGTGGGCGTGGTCACCGAGGCCGACTGCCAGGGCGTCGACCGGTTCGCGCAGCTGCGCGACATCATGTCCCGCGACCTGGTGACGCTGCCGGCCGGGGTCGATCCGCGCGAGGCGTTCGACCGGCTGCACGAGCGCGGGCACCGGCTCGCCCCCGTCGTCGGCGCCGACGGCCGGCTCGCGGGCGTCCTGACCCGCACCGGCGCGCTCCGCGCCACCCTGTACCAGCCCGCCGTGGACGCCGCGGGGCGGCTGCGGGTCGCCGCGGCGGTCGGTGTGAACGGCGACGTCCCCGGCAAGGCCAAGGCGCTGCTGGAGGCGGGCGCCGACCTGCTCGTCGTCGACACCGCGCACGGCCACCAGGACAAGATGCTGAGCGCGCTCGCCGCCGTCCGCGGCCTGGACCCGGCGGTCCCGGTCGTGGCGGGCAACGTGGTGACCGCGGAGGGCACCCGCGACCTGATCGAGGCGGGCGCCGACATCGTCAAGGTCGGCGTCGGCCCCGGCGCGATGTGCACCACCCGGATGATGACCGGGGTGGGCCGCCCGCAGTTCTCCGCCGTGCTGGAGTGCGCCGCCGAGGCGCGCCGGCTCGGCCGGCACGTGTGGGCGGACGGCGGCGTCCGGCACCCGCGCGACGTGGCCCTCGCCCTCGCGGCCGGCGCCGCGAACGTGATGGTGGGGTCCTGGTTCGCCGGCACCTACGAGTCTCCGGGCGACCTGCAGCGCGCCGCCGACGGCCGGCTCTACAAGGAGAGCTTCGGGATGGCGTCGGCGCGGGCCGTGCGGCTGCGCACCGCCGAGGACTCCCCGTTCGACCGGGCGCGCAAGGCGCTGTTCGAGGAGGGCATCTCCACGTCCCGCATGTTCCTCGACCCGCGGCGCCCCGGCGTGGAGGACCTGATCGACCAGATCGTGGCCGGGCTGCGCAGCGCCTGCACCTACGCGGGCGCCCGCACCCTGGAGGAGTTCCACGAGCGGGCGACGATCGGGATCCAGAACCCGTCCGGCTTCGCCGAGGGCATGCCGCTGTCGACCAGCTGGTAGCGGCCGGCGGGCCGCCCCGGAGGCGGGCCCGGGGGCCGGTCCGGCGGCCCGCGGTATCCCGGACGGGTTCCCCGAACCCGGCCGGATTCCCTATCCTGATCATCAGCAGTCCCAGAGGCAACACCCGCTCGCATGCGGCGACTCCCACGCAACCTTTGCCCGGTTCGGCGCGTCCATAATGTGAGCCGGGGCTTAAATCACCGTGGGTGGGAATCGGAGCGTACATGGGTCGGTCGAGGCGGCATGCCCGGGAGAGGGACGGCGACGGTTCCCCCGGCGGGGCACGGGGGTTGCCCCGCGCCCTGGCGCTGACCCTCGCGTCCGCCCTCGTCTGGGGCGTCGCCCACTTCGTCACCGGCCGCCGGATCGCCGGCTCGCTGCTGCTCGCCCTGTACGTCGCGATCGCCGCCGCCGTGGCGGCGGCCGCCACGGTGTACCGCTCGGATCTGCTGCACCTCGCCGTCCAGCCGGACGTGCTGCAGCGCCTGTCCGCCGCGCTGGTCGCGCTGGGGCTGGTGTGGGTCCTGGTCGTGATCCGCTCGTACCAGATCCTGCGGCCGCTGCGGATGTCGATCAGCGCGAAGACGCTCGGCGCCGCCGCCGTCGCGGTGATGTGCTTCGCCGTCGGGGTCCCGGTGGCGTGGTCGGCGCACAGCACCTACGTCTACCGCGACGCGCTGACCAGCATCTTCCGCACCGGTACCGAGAACGGCAAGAAGGTCGACACCGAGGACCCGTTCAACGGGCAGGCCCGCGTCAACATCCTGCTGCTCGGCGGCGACTCCGCCGCCGACCGCACCGGGGTGCGCACCGACAGCATGACGCTCGCCAGCGTGGACACCGAGACCGGCGACACGGTGCTGCTGAGCCTGCCGCGCAACCTGGAGCGGTTCCCGATGCCGCCCGGCCCGGCCCGCGACCGGTTCCCCTACGGGTTCACCGGCGACGGCCCGCTGAACCCGGGCCTGCTGAACGAGGTGTACGAGTACGCCGAGCAGCACCCGGACGTGGTGCCCGGCGTCCCGAAGAACCGCCGCGGCCCGGAGCTGCTGAAGGCCACCATCGCCGGGATCCTGGGGCTGCGCGTCGACTACTACATCCTCGTCGACATGTTCGGCTTCGCCGACATCGTGGACGCCATGGGCGGCGTCAAGATCAACGTCACCGAGCCGATCCCGTACGGGCTGGAGGGCGCCGTCCTGCAGCCCGGCTACCGGACGCTGGACGGCAAGGAGGCCCTCTGGTACGGGCGCTCCCGCACCAACAGCAGCGACTACGTGCGGATGGGCCGGCAGAAGTGCCTGATGCGCGCGATCGCCGAGCAGGCCGACCCGCAGACCGTCCTGACCAGCTTCGACAAGCTCGCCGCGGCCGCCAAGCGGACACTGTCCACCGACATCCCGCAGGAGCTGCTGCCCGCGCTGGTGAAGCTGTCGAACAAGGTCAAGAACGGCGCGGAGATCCGCAGCCTGCAGTTCGTGCCGCCGCTGATCTACACGGGCAACCCCGATTTCAAGCTGATCCGCAAGCTGGCGTCGGAGGCCGTCAACAGCGACCCGCACGCGGTGAGCGCCGCGCCCAGCGGCGGCGCGAGCGGGTCGCCGGGCGCGTCGCGGAGCCCGTCCCCCGGCCCGCCGGACGGGACGGCGTCGCCGAAGCCCGACACCAAGCCGGTGTCGCTGGAGGCCACCTGCCCGTGACCGTCCCGCTCCGGGTGGATCATAGAGGGAGACGACCTCTGCGAAAGGGCGGGTGAGGGTGCCTCTGATCCAGGGCTGCGACGCCTTCCACGTGGCGATGCCGCGCGGACGGCGGCCGGAGAGCGTGCTGGTCAGGCTCGACGGCGGCGACGCGGTCGGGTGGGGCGAGATGGCCGTGCCGGGCGGCGCGGCGGGCGCGGGCGCGGCCTGGGCGGACATCGAGCGGCGGATGGCCCCGGCCCTGATCGGGCTCGACTGGGACCGGCCCGAGGACGTGTCCGCCGCCGCCGACCTCGGCGCCAGCGAGGCCGCCGCGGCCGTCGACACCGCCTGCTGGGACCTGTGGTGCCGGGCGCGGGGGCTGCCGCTCGCGCACGCGCTCGGCGGCACCCGCACGTCCATCGTGACGGGCGCGCGGATCAGCCCGGAGCCGGCGCTGGACACGATCACGGCCCGCGTGAACAAGGCCGTTGGAGCGGGCCACACCCGCGTCACCCTGGACGTCCGGCCCGGCTGGGACGTCGAGCCCGTCCGGGCGATCCGGCAGGCGTACCCGGCGCTGGCGCTCGTCGCCGACGCGGGGCACCACTACACCGAGTCGCCCGAGCACCTGGCGGTCCTGGAGGCGCTGGACGCCTACGGACTCGCGGCGCTGGAGCGGCCCTTCCCGGCCGGGGACCTCGCCGCGCACGCCCGGCTGCAGCTGCGGATCGGCACCGCGGTCGCCCCGGCGGTCGCCGACCTGGAGGCCCTCGACGCGGCGCTGTCGCTGGACGCGGGCCGCGCCCTGCACCTGCGGCTGGACCGGCTCGGCGGGCTGACCGCGGCGCGCAGCGCGCACGACCTGGCGTACGCGGCGGGCTGGGACGTGTGGTGCAGCGGCACCGGCGCGTTCGGGCTGGGGCAGGCCGCGGCGGTGGCGCTCGCCGCGCTGCCGGGCTGCACGCTGCCGAGCGACGTGTCGGACCCGGCGGGCGGGCCGGTGTTCGTGACGCCGCCGGTGCGGTCGTCCGGCGGGGTCGTCGGCGTCCCGCTCACCCAGCCCGGCCTCGGCCACGAGGTCGACGAGGCGCGCATCGAGCGGCTGGCGACCCGCCGCATGCGCCTGACGACGTGACGGACGACCCGGCGGAGGACGCGGCGGCCGGCGGGGAGCCGGCGCCCGCGACGGTCTGGGT
Organism: Actinomadura sp.; assembly: GCF_044508335.1. NCBI lineage: Bacteria > Bacillati > Actinomycetota > Actinomycetes > Streptosporangiales > Thermomonosporaceae > Actinomadura > Actinomadura sp. Next base: position 10,157 of record NZ_JBIQHY010000154.1, on the reverse strand, counting down.
GGTGGCGGGCCCGCCCGGCTCCGGCAAGACGACCGTGGCCGGTCTGCTGCTGCGGCGGCTGCGGCCGGTGCCCGCGCTGCTGGACAAGGACACGATGTACGGGCCGTTCGTCGCGGCGACGCTCGCGGCGTCCTCCCGCGACCCGGGCGAGCGCGAGGGCCCCTGGTACGACGAGCACGTCAAGCGGCACGAGTACGCGGGGATGACGGCCACGGCCCGGGAGATCCGGTCGCACGGGTGCCCGGTGCTGCTGAGCGGGCCGTTCACCGGGCAGATCCGGGACGCGTCCCGCTGGGCGGCATGGGTGGAGGAGCTGGGCGGCCCGCCCGTCCGGCTCGTCTGGATCCGGTCGGACGCGGTGACGCTGCGGCACCGCCTGGAGGAGCGCGGGTCGCCCCGCGACACCGCGAAGCTGGCCGCGTTCGAGGCGTTCACGGCCCGGATGCGCCCGGACGAGCCGCCGCCGGTCCCCCACACGGCCGTGGACAACCGGCTGACCGCGCCGGAGCCGCTGGAGACCCGGCTGGACCGCCTGCTCGGCCCGTCCGCGTGACCGCCGGCGGGCGGGTCAGTACGACTTGGGCAGCCCCAGCGAGTGCTGCGCGACGAAGTTGAGGATCATCTCGCGGCTGACCGGGGCGATGCGCATCAGCCGGACGACGCCGGCGAGCATCCCGACCCCGTACTCGGTGGTGAGGCCGTTGCCGCCGTGCGTCTGGATGGCCTGGTCGACGCAGTGGATCGCGGCCTCGGCCGTCGCGTACTTCGCCATGTTCGCGGCCTCGCCCGCGCCCATGTCGTCGCCCTCGTCGTACAGCCACGCGGCCTTCTGGGCCATCAGCCGCGCCAGCTCCAGCTCGATCTTGGCGGCGGCCAGCGGGTGCGCGAGGCCCTGGTGGGCCCCGATCGGCGTCCTGAACACCTGCCGCTCCCTGGCGTAGGCGGCGGCCTTGCCGAGGGCGAGCCGGCCGATCCCGGCGCCCATCGCGGACGCCATGATCCGCTCGGGGTTGAGGCCCGCGAACAGCTGCAGCAGGCCGCCGTCCTCGTCCCCGACGAGCGCGTCGTACGGGAGGCGCACGTCGTCGAGGTGGCAGATGAACTGCTTCTCCGGCGACACGATCTCCATGTCGATGGGGGTGTAGGTGAAGCCCTCGGCGTCCCTTGGGACGATGAACAGCGACGGCCGCAGGTTGCCCTTCTGGTCCTGGGTGCGGGACACGAACAGCACGGCGTCCGACTCGTCCACGCCGGAGATGAACGTCTTCTGCCCGTTGAGGACCCAGCCGTCGCCGTCGCGGCGCGCGGTGGTCGTGATCCGGTGCGAGTTGGAGCCCGCGTCCGGCTCGGTGATCGCGAAGGCCATCTTGACCGAGCCGTCGGCGAACCGCGGCAGCCAGTGCTTCTTCTGGTCCGCGGTGCCGGACCGGGCGATGATCGTCGCGCAGATCGCCGGGGACACGACCATCAGCAGCAGCGGGCAGCCCGCGGCGGCCAGCTCCTCGCACACGGCGGCGAGGTCGCCGATGCCGCCGCCCCCGCCGCCGTACTCCTCCGGGACGTTCACGCCGAGGTAGCCGAGCCGCCCGGCCTCGGCCCACAGCTCGTCGGTCTTCTGCCCGGCCTTGGCCTTCTCCACGTAGTACGCCGCGCCGTACGCGGCGCCCAGCTCCGCGACGGCCGCGCGCAGCGCCCGCCGCTCCTCGCTCTCGACGAAGCTCATTCGGGGTCTCGTCTCCTCTGCTCGATGACGGCCAGGACCGCGCCCGACTCGACCTGCCGGCCCGCGGCGACGTTCAGCTCGGCGACCGTCCCGGCGGACGGGGCGGCGATGCGGTGCTCCATCTTCATCGCCTCCAGGACGACGAGGGTCTCCCCCTCGGCGACCTCCGCGCCCTCCCGCGTCTCGACGCGGACGACGGTCCCGGGCATCGGCGCGAGGAGGGAGCCGGGGGCGATCTGGGCGCTCGGGTCGGCGAAGCGCGGGACGACGGTGAGCGTCACCGGGCCGAGGCGGGAGTCGACGTGCACCGCGTCCCCGGCCGCGGCCACGGCGAAGGTCTCCCGGAGGCCGCCGTGGTCGAGGACGACCCGGTCGGGCACGGCGGTCACCAGGGACGTGCCGGGGCACAGCTCGGACACCAGGCCGTCCCTCCGCAGCTCGTAGTCGACCTCGACGGTCCCGTGGGGTCCCTCGAACGTCCTGCGCTGCGGCTGCGACCGGACGTTGCGCCACCCGGACGGCAGCCCGCCGAGCACCGGCGCGGCCGACCGGTTCGCGGCGGCCAGCGCGAGCGCGGCGGCCAGCGCGGACACGCGGACGGCGCCCTCCCCGGCGAGCGGCGCGGACAGGGCGCCGAGGCCGGCGCGGTCGAGGTAGCCGGTGTCGGTGTCGCCGTCCAGGAAGCCCGGCTCCTCCAGGATCCGGACGAGCAGGTCGCGGTTCGTGGTGAGGCCGTGCACACGGGCGCCGCGCAGCGCGGCGGCGAGCCTGCGGGCGGCGGCGGCGCGGGACGGCGCCCACGCGATCACCTTGGCGAGCATCGGGTCGTAGTGGACGCCGACCTCGGCGCCGCTCTCCACTCCGCTGTCGAGCCGCAGACCGTACGCCGCGGGGACGGCGAACTCGGCGTCCACGTCCGGCACCTCGAAGGTGTGCAGGGTGCCGCCGGCGGGGCGCCAGTCGTGCGCGGGGTCCTCCGCGTACAGCCGGACCTCGATGGCGTGGCCGCGCGGCCGCGGCGGGTCCTCGGGCAGGCGCGCGCCTTCGGCGATCTCGATCTGCAGCCGGACGAGGTCCACCCCGTACACGCATTCGGTGACGGGATGCTCGACCTGGAGGCGGGTGTTGACCTCCAGGAAGTAGAAGCGGCCGTCCGGGGCGAGCATGAACTCGACCGTCCCGGCGCCGGTGTAGCCGATGGCGCGGGCCGCGTTCGCCGCCGCCTCGCACAGCTCCTTGCGCAGCGCTGGGGTGACGGCGGGCGACGGCGCCTCCTCGACGATCTTCTGGTGGCGGCGCTGGATCGAGCATTCGCGCTCGCCGAGCGTCCAGACGGCGCCGTGCGCGTCGGCGAGGACCTGCACCTCGATGTGCCGGGCGTTCTCCAGCAGCGGCTCGCAGAACACGGCGGGATCGCCGAACGCCGACTCGGCCTCGCGCCGCGCCCCCGCCACGGCGTCCCGGAGCGCGCCGGGCGACCGCACGATCCGCATGCCGCGCCCGCCGCCGCCCGCGGACGCCTTGACCAGCAGCGGGAAGTCCTCGTCGGTGAGCCCGGCCGGGTCGAGATCGGGCAGCACGGGGACGTCCGCGGCGGCCATCAGCTTCTTGGCCTCGATCTTGGAGCCCATGGCGGCGATCGCGTCCGGCGGCGGCCCGATCCAGGTCAGGCCCGCGTCGAGGACGGCGCGGGCGAAGCCGGCGTTCTCCGACAGGAACCCGTAGCCGGGGTGGACCGCGTCGGCGCCGGCGCTCCGCGCGACCGCGAGGAGCCGCTCCGCCGACAGGTACGTCTCCGCCGGGGCCGCGCCGGGCAGCCGCCCGGCCGTGTCCGCCTCCCGGACGTGCGGGGCGTCCGCGTCGGGGTCGGAGAAGACGGCGACGGTCCCGACGCCGAGGCTCCGGCAGGCCCGCAGGACGCGGCGGGCGATCTCGCCGCGGTTGGCGACCAGCACTCTGTTGATCATGTTCGACTCACATCCGGAAGACGCCGAAGCCGTCGGCTCCGCGCACGGGCGCGTTGTGGACGGCGGACAGGCACAGGCCGAGGACGGTGCGGGTGTCGCGCGGATCGATCACCCCGTCGTCGTAGAGCCGCCCGGACAGGAAGAACGGCAGCGACTCGGCCTCGATCTGGGCCTCGACCATCTCCCGCATGGCCCGGTCCTGCTCTTCGTCGTAGACCTGCCCGCGCGCCTCGGCCGCCTGCCGCGCCACGATCGACAGGACGCCGGCGAGCTGCTGCGGCCCCATCACCGCCGACTTCGCCGACGGCCACGTGAACAGGAACCGGGGGTCGTAGGCCCGGCCGCACATGCCGTAGTTGCCCGCCCCGTAGGACGCGCCCATCACGATCGAGATGTGCGGGACCCGGCTGTTCGCCACCGCGTTGATCATCAGGGCGCCGTGCTTGATGATCCCGCCCTGCTCGTAGTCCTTGCCGACCATGTAGCCGGTCGTGTTGTGCAGGAACAGCAGCGGGGTGTCGCTCTGGTTGGCGAGCTGGATGAACTGCGCCGCCTTCTGCGACTCCTCGCTGAACAGGACGCCCTGCGCGTTGGCGAGGACGCCGATCCGGTAGCCGTGCACGCGCGTCCAGCCGGTGACGAGGCTCGTGCCGTAGAGCGGCTTGAACTCGTCGAACCGCGAGCCGTCCGCGATCCGGGCGATGACCTCGCGCGGGTCGAACGGGACCTTCAGGTCCTCGGGGACGATGCCGGCCAGCTCCTCCGCGTCGTACAGCGGCTCCTCCGCGGGGCCGGGCGGCGGGCCGAGCTTGCGGTGGTTGAGGTTCTTGACGATCTGCCGGCCGAGGCGCAGCGCGTCCGCCTCGTCCGCGGCCATGTAGTCGGCGAGGCCGGACGTGCGCGCGTGCATCTCCGCGCCGCCGAGCTCCTCGTCGCCGGCCTCCTCGCCGGTCGCCATCTTCACCAGCGGCGGCCCGCCGAGGAACACCTTCGCGCGCTCCTTCACCATGACGACGTAGTCGCACATGCCCGGGACGTACGCGCCGCCGGCGGTGGAGTTGCCGAACACCAGCGCGATCGTCGGGATGCCCGCCGCGGACAGCCGGGTGAGGTCCCGGAACATCCGCCCGCCCGGGATGAAGATCTCCTTCTGCGTCGGCAGGTCCGCGCCGCCCGACTCGACCAGGTTGATGAGCGGCAGCCGGTTCTCCAGCGCGATGTCGGACGCGCGGAAGCTCTTCTTCACCGTCCACGGGTTGCTGGACCCGCCCCGCACCGTCGGATCGTTCGCCACGATCACGCATTCGACGCCCTCGACGACCCCGATCCCGGTGACGACGCTCGCGCCGACGGGGAAGTCGCTCCCCCACGCGGCGAGCGGGCTCAGCTCCAGGAACGGCGAGTCGGGGTCGAGGAGCAGTTCGATGCGCTCCCGCGCGAGCATCTTGCCGCGTTTGCGGTGCCGGGCGACGTACTTCTCGCCGCCGCCTTCGAGGGCCTTCGCGTGCTCGGCGTCCAGCGCCGCCAGCTTCTCCAGCATGGCCGCTCGGCGCTCCCGGTACTCGGGGCTCCGCGTGTCCAGCGTGCTCTTGAGGGTCAAAGGACTGCCTCCGGGATGTCGACGAGGCGGGACCGCAGCCACTCCCCGAGGGCCTTGCCCTGGGGGTCGAACCGGGTCGAGGCGGATACGCCCTCCTGCAGCAGCCCTTCGACGACGAAGTTGACCGCGCGGAGGTTGGGCAGGAGATGCCGATGGACGCGGTGGTTCCGGGTCTCGGGCAGCAGGTCGTTCAGCCGCTCGACGGTGAGGAAGGGCTCCAGCCAGCGCCATTGGGCGTCCGTGCGGGCCCAGACCCCGATGTTGGCGTCCCCGCCCTTGTCCCCGCTGCGCGCCCCGGCGACGCGTCCCAGCGGAGCCCGCACGACGGGGCCCTGGGCGCCGGGGCGGTCATCCGCGTTCCCGGGTGCGTCCGCGCTCGCGTCGGCGGTGGGAAGCGTGGCCGTGGCGGGTGGAGGTGGGATGGGGATGCGGGAACCCCCGGGCGTGACGGCGACGTGTTCGACCGCCTCGTTGGGGACGTACGCGGGCTTGTACACCCCGTACGGGCTGCCCTTCCCCGGCGGGGACGTCATCGTGAAACCCGGGTAGCCGGCCAGGGCCAGCTCGACCGCCGCGTTGCTGAAGGCGCGGCCGACCTTGTTCGCGTCGGGGTCGAGGACGGCGCAGCGGAGCAGCGCCGTCGCCTCCCCCTGCGTGGCGGGATCGGCGGCGGGCGCGCCGATGAGCGTCCACTCCACGCGGGCCGGCGGCGCGTCGCCGAACACCGCCGCCATGTGGGCCTTCACCGACTCCGCCTTCGCCTCGATGCCGAGCCCGGTCAGCACGAACGTCATCTCGTTCCGGTGCCCGCCGAGATGGTTCAGGCACACCTTCGCGGACGGCGGGGGCGGCGTCCCGCGGACGCCGCTGATCCGCACGCGGTCGGGCCCCTCCTGCGCCAGCTCGATCGTGTCGAAGCGCGTCGTCACGTCCGGTCCGGCATAGGACGGCCCGCCGATCTCGTAGAGCAGCTGCGCCGTGACCGTCTCGGTCGTGACGGCCCCGCCCGTCCCCTCGTGCTTGGTGATGGTGCTGGAGCCGTCGGCGCGGATCTCGGCGATCGGAAAGCCCAGCGCCTTTACGTTGTAGATTTCTTCAAAGAACGCGTAGTTGCCGCCCGTGGCCTGCGCCCCGCACTCCAGGACGTGGCCGGCGACGGTCGCGCCCGCCAGCGCGTCCCAGTCGTCCCGAGCCCACCCGAAATGCGCGGCGGCCGGGCCGACCACCAGCGAGGCGTCGGTGACGCGGCCGGTCACCACCACATCGGCGCCGGACCGCAGGCACTCGGCGATCCCCCACGCGCCCAGATAGGCGTTGGCGGTGAGCGGCGGCCCGTAGCGGGGATCGGCGAAGCCGAACTCCTCGGCCCGCGCCAGCAGATCATCGCCCTCCACGTGGGCGACCCGCACCTCGATCCCGAGCCGTGCGGCCAGTTCGCGCAGCCGCTCCGCCAGCCCGCGCGGGTTGAGCCCGCCGGCGTTCGTGACGATCGCGGTGCCGCGCTCCACCGCCGGCCCGAGCGATTCCTCCATCTGCCGCAGGAACGTGGCGGCGTACCCGGCGTCCGGGTCCTTCATCCTGCCGCGGCCCAGGATCAGCATCGTCAGCTCGGCGAGGTAGTCGCCGGTGAGGACGTCCAGCGGCCCGCCCTCCAGCATCTCCCGCACCGCGGAGAAGCGGTCGCCGTAGAAGCCCGAGGCGTTCCCGATCCGCAGCGGTTGGCTCATGGCTGAACCCTGCCAGCCCCGCCCGAAAAAATCAATCGTGCATGATTGTTTTCTGCCGAGGCCATTTGGTTGACTGGGAACCCCACCGAGCCAAGGAACCCATGACCGCCCAGGCACTTCCCCGCGAACCGCAGCAGGACCGCAGCCGCGCCACCCGGCGGCGCCTCCTGGAGGCCGCCATCGACTGCCTCGCCTCCGTCGGCTGGGCGGGGACGACCGTGGCCGTCGTCGCCGAGCGCGCGGGCGTGTCGCGGGGCGCGGCCCAGCACCACTTCCGGACGCGCGAGGAGCTGGTGACGGCCGCGGTCGACTACGGGTCCGAGGTGCGGATGACGCAGATGCGCGAACGCCTGGACGCACTCGCCGACAACCGCCCGTCCACCCTCGACGTCGTGACGCTGCTCGGCGAGATGTACACGAGCCCGCTGTTCCGCGCCGCGCTGCAGCTCTGGGTCGCGGCCAGTTCCGACGAGCAGCTCCGCGCGCAGGTCGTCCCGCTGGAAGCCCGCGTCGGACGCGAGGCGCACCGCCTCACCGTCGAGGCCCTCGGCGCGGACGAGAGCGTCCCCGGCGTGCGCGAGACCGTCCAGGCGACCCTCGACCTGGTCCGCGGCCTGGGCCTGGCCGACCTGCTCACCGACGATTCGGCCCGCCGCACCCGCCTCCTGAACCAGTGGGCCGTGACCCTCGACAGGGCCCTCGGCCGCTGACGCGGCCCGCTCCGGGCCCCGGTCAGAGGGGGACCTCGCGCAACGGGTCGCCCCCGTCGACGAAGAGGCGCCCGCCGGGCGCCAGCACCGCGGCGATGCGCGGCATGGCCCGGCGGCCGGCCTCCGGGTGGCGGCCGTCGAGCGCCCCGACCCGGACGGCGAACACCAGGTCGAAGCGGGCTTCACCGGGTTCCGGCGTGAAATCCTCGATGGCGGCGCACCGGACGCTCATCCGCCCGGACGCGATCTCGTCGGCCGCGGCCGACGCCGCCTGCGCGATCGCCTTGGCGGACCGGTCGATCGCGAGAATGCGCCCGCCGTCGAGCCGCGCCGCGACGGCGCGCGCGGCGGCGCCCGGCCCGCACCCGATCTCCAGGACGCGCATGCCGGGAGTGAGCGGCAGAGCGTCCACGATCTCCGCGAGGCGCGGTGAGAGCGGCGGCATGGACACGACGATATCCATCGCTCCTACCCGGTGAGTACCGCCTCTCCCCCGATCACCGTTGCGGACGTCGCCTGCCGCCGCATTGCGCGAGCATGATGGCCTCCATGGGCCTGCGCCGGCTCGTTCACTCGGTTTTGGCCCGGGCCGCTGGGCTCCGGTGCGGGTACAAGTCGCGAAGCAGCGCGATCTCGGCCCCGTGGTGGACGACTTCGCGGTTGATGTGGAGGACGAGCGTGGCGAGGGAGATGTCCTCGTAGGGCGCCTCCGCGGGGCCGGAGGGGCGCGCGAAGTCGTCCGGGCCGAGGCTCCGGACCCCTGCCGTCCACGCCGCGTAACCGGCGTCGAGCTGGGCGAGCGCCTCGTCGGCGGAGCCCGCGTACCGGAAGCTGCGGTAGTCGGTGGGCGGCCCGCCGAACTGCCCGGCGACCCGCGCGCCGAGCACTCCGGCGATGATGTGCCCGAGAGGCGTCACGAGCCACCTCCCGCATGCGGCCCGCACAGCCACATCTGCACCGACAGGAACGCCTGACGCAGAGGACAGTCCAACCTCTGCCCGACTTCCTCACGATCTCCCGTCATGACAATGTGTGCTCGTCTGACCACGGAGAGGCGTCACCGTGGCGCCTCATATGAGAGGAGACCTACGCATGGCAAGACGGACATGGCGGGTCCTGGCCGCCGTCTCGGTCAGCACTGCGGCCTGCTTTGCGGCGGCCCCGCCCGCCCAGGCGACGAGCTGCTTCTGGGAGGACCCCGGCCAGCAGGGTTCGAGCCGCTGCTACGAGAACAACGTCCAGGACTTCGGCGGCCAGCGCTTCCCCAACGGCCACAGCGTCCAGCACACGGCCAGTTCCTGGCGGAACCTCAACACCGTCTGGAACGAGGTCGTCTACAGCGAGCCCAACTTCACCGGCCAGTCGCAGGAACTCGAAGACGAGACCGACGGGAACCTGAACCCCGGCATCAACGACCACCTCGGTTCCTTCGACGCGGCCTGACCTGACGAGAGGGTCCGGGCGTGGAACCCCGCGCCGCCCGGACCCACCGAAGCGACCGGAAGGAGGGCGCACCGTGAACACCGCGCGGGCGGCCGCCGCAATGCTCGTCCCGCTCATCCTCGCGGGGTGCACGGCCCAGCGCCCGGACGCCCCTCCCGCCCGCATCCAGCACGTCGCCGACGTCGACGCGCTCGTCCTCCCCCTCGACGCCTACCGGACGAGTCCCGCCCAGCGAAGGACGGTCCAGCGTGCGGAGAAGAAGCTCGTGACCGCATGCCTGCGGCGTTTCGGCATCACGGTCGACCTCGGCGATCCGGCACCGCCGCCGTTCTCGCAGAACGCCCGCCGCTACGGGCTCGCCGACGAGGCGCGGGCGAGCAGGCTCGGCTACAGCACCCCCGAGATCACCAAGCGCCCATCGCGGCCGGATCTGCCGGCGAAGGCGAGAAAGGCCGCCTGGGGCGACGGGCCGGCGAAAATCCGCGGCCGGGACCTGCCGGAAGGCGGCTGCGTCGGGGAGGCCGGCCGGACGCTGAACGCGGGTGCTGAGCCGGCCGGAACGCTCGCGGACCGGCTGGCCTTCACCGCCCTGGAGGCGTCGGAGAAGGACCGCCGCGTACGCGCCGCGTTCGCGCGGTGGAGCGTCTGCATGAGGCGGGCGGGCCATGCGTATGCGACGCCGAGGGACGCCAACCGCGACCGGCGGTTCATCGACGGTCCCGGGCACCGCATCGGGCCGGCCGAGACCGCTGTCGCCGTGGCCGATGTGCGCTGCAAGCAGCAGGTCCGTCTCATCGACATCTGGGCGAGTGTGGAGGCCGCTTATCAGAAACGTCTCATCGCCCGTCACAAGACCGAACTCGAGCGCGACCGAGCAGCTCTCCAGACCCGGATCGACACCGCGAACTCGGTACTGCACCGACCCCTGAAATGAAATGAGAAAGGGCCCCGCCGATCGGCGAGGCCCTTCCCCGTAATATGAGTCCG
>NZ_JBIQHY010000034.1:31533-59675 GCF_044508335.1 Actinomadura sp. | reverse complement strand
CCCGCACGGCGTATCGCTGATACGCGTTCTAGTCCGGCGCGATGGTGATCCCTTGTATCGGGCTGTGCCGAGTTTGGTAAGTAGAACCTGTTGCAGTTTTGTGGATGCGCGCTTAGGGTCGAAGCTGTGCGGACACGAGTCACCGAACTATTCGGCATCGAGTACCCGATCTTTGCGTTCAGTCACTGCCGCGACGTCGTCGCGGCGGTGAGCCGCGCCGGCGGCATGGGCGTCCTCGGCGCCCTGCACTTCACCCCCGAGGAGCTCGAACTCGAGCTCAAGTGGCTCGACGAGAACGTCGGCGGCAAGCCCTACGGCGTGGACGTCGTCATGCCCGCCAAGTACGAGGGCGCCGACGTGGGCGACGCCGAGGAGCTGCTCGGCAAGCTGCAGGGCATGATCCCGGCCGAGCACAAGAAGTTCCTGGAGGACCTGCTCGCCGAGCACGGCGTCGACCCGCCGTCCGAGAAGGCCGGCAAGGCGCTGCTCGGCTGGACGGACGTGACCGCGCGGCCGCAGGTCGAGGTGGCGCTCAAGCACCCGATCGCGCTGCTCGCGAACGCGCTCGGCCCGCCCCCGGCGGACGTCGTCGAGCAGGCGCACCGGCACGGCGTGAAGGTCGCGGGTCTGGCCTCCAACGCCCGGCACGCCCGCAAGCAGGTCGAGGTGGGCGTCGACATCATCGTCGCGCAGGGCACCGAGGCCGGCGGCCACACCGGCGACGTGGCGACGATGGTGCTGATCCCCGAGGTGGTCGACGCGGTCGGCGAGGACACCATCGTGCTGGCCGCGGGCGGCATCGGCCGGGGCCGCCAGATGGCCGCGGGCATGGCCCTCGGCGCCGACGGCGTGTGGACGGGCTCGATCTGGCTGACCGTCGACGAGGCCGACACCCCCGAGCGCGCCCTGCCGAAGCTGCTCAACGCCACGTCCCGGGACACCGTCCGGTCCCGCGCGTGGACGGGCAAGCCCGCCCGCTTCCTGAAGACGGCGTGGACGGAGGCGTGGGAGAGCGAGAAGTCGCCCGGCTACCTGCCGATGCCCATGCAGTTCATGCTGATCGCGGACGCCCTGCCGCGCATCCAGCGGTCCGGCGACGGCGAGCTGGTCACCTTCCCGGTCGGCCAGATCGTCGGCTCGATGAACCAGATCAAGCCGGCCGCCCAGGTCGTCTACGACCTCATCGACGAGTACGTCGAGGCCGTCGAGCGCCTCAACACGATCACCGACGCCTGAGCCCCCTCGATGAGAGGCCCCGGCCGCGCCCTCCCCTCAGGCGCGGCCGGGGCCTCACCAGGTACCGCGCGCGATGCCGGCGACCGGCCGGCGCATGCCGCCCCGGCCGGACACGAAGGCCCTACTTGCCGTGGTAGACGGCGGGGCGCTTCTCCCGGAAGGCGCGGGAGCCCTCCTTGGCGTCCTCGGAGCCGATGACCGGCCAGCCGATCTCGTCGGAGATCTTGAGGGCCTCCTCCTCCGGGAGGTGGGCGGTCTCGCGGTAGGTGCGCAGGATGCCCTGGACGGCGAGGGGGCCGCACTCGGCGATCTGGGCGGCGAGCTCGCGGGCCGCGGCGAGGGCCTGCCCGGACGGGACGATCTTGTTGATCAGGCCCATGGCGAGGGCCTCCTGCGGGGTCACCGAGCGGGCGGTGAGCAGGATGTCCATCGCGTTGGCGTAGCCGATCTGGCGGGGGAGGCGGATCGCGGAGCCGCCCATCGGGAACAGGCCGCGCTTCGCCTCGTACAGGCCGAGCGTCGCGTCCTCGGCGACGACGCGCAGGTCGGTGCCGACGAGGAGTTCGGTGCCGCCGGCGACCGCGTAGCCCTCGATGGCGCAGATGAGCGGCTTGGTCGGCTGGCCCTCGCGCAGCAGGCCCTTCCAGTGGAAGTTCGGAATCTGCGCCATGCGCTCCCGCACGCGGGGGTCCGACGGCTGCTGCCCCATGGCCTTCAGGTCGGCGCCGGCGCAGAACGTCCCCTCGGCCCCGGTGAGGATGCCGACCCGGACCTCCGGCGTGTCCGACATGTAGGCCCAGGCGTCGGCGAGGCCGACCAGCATCGACGAGCTGAGCGCGTTGCGCGCCTCGGGCCGGTTCATCGTGACGATGACGACGTGGCCGTCCCGCTCGACGATGCAGTGCTCGGTGCTGATCGGCAGCCGTTCCGCCATGGTTCCTCCAGCTCAGATGTCAAACGAGAACAGATTCTAGTTAAGCAGCTGCCCGACCGGTAGGGGTTGAACTGCAAAACGAGAACGTGATCTACTTTGGCTGCCGGGCACCGTGGTGTGTCGGCGCTCACATGTGGTCACGTAGGGAGATCCGATGGGGTCATTGGGCTTCTGGCGGCTGGCGCAGGCGGATCCCGGGTGGGTCGCCGCCGTCGATCCGGACGGGACGGAGTACTCCGCGGGCGATCTGCTGGCCCGCTCGAACCGGCTCGTGCACGGGCTGCGCGCGCTGGGGCTGGAGAAGGGCGACGGCATCTGCGGGCTCGTCCCGAACGGCGTGGACGGCCTCGTCCTGTACCTGGCGGCGCTCCAGGCCGGCTGGTACTACACGCCGATCAACTGGCACCTGACCGGGCCGGAGATCGGCTACATCGTCTCCGACAGCGAGGCCAAGGCGTTCTTCGTCCACGAGCGGTACGCCCGGGAGGGCGTGCGCGCGGGTGAGGAGATCGAGGCCCGCCGGCGGTTCGCGTTCGGCGACGTCGAGGGCTTCCGCCCGTACGCCGAACTCGTCGACGGGCAGCCCGACACGCTGCCGGACGGCCGCACCAACGGCGCCACGATGCACTACACGTCCGGGACGACGGGGCGGCCGAAGGGCGTCAAGCGGGCGCTGCTCGGCATCGACCCCGACGACAGCGCCGAGCTGATGACGTTCCTGCTCGCCCTGTTCGGCATCCCGCCGGGCCTCCCCGCCGGAGGCGAGCACCAGGCCCATCTGATCACCTCGCCGAACTACCACACGGCCGTCACCCAGTTCGGCGGCACCGCCCTGCAGATGGGCCACACGCTCGTCTACATGGACAAGTGGGACGCCGAGGACACCCTCAGAGTGATCCAAGAGCACCGCGTGAGCAACACCCACATGGTCCCGACGCACTTCAAGCGGCTGCTGGCGCTGCCCGAGGACGTCCGGTCCCGGTACGACGTGTCGAGCATGAAGTGGGCGATCCACGCGGCGGCGCCGTGCCCGGTGCCGATCAAGCAGCAGATGCTCGACTGGTGGGGCGACTGCATCTGGGAGTACTACGCGGCGACCGAGGGCGGCGGGACGATCGCGAGCCCGGAGGACTGGCGCGCCCACCCCGGCACGGTCGGCAAGGCGTGGCCGATCAGCGAGCTGCTCATCGTGGACGACGACGGCAACCCGGTCCCGGCCGGGACGCACGGCACGATCTACATGAAGATGGCCGGCGTCGAGTTCGAGTACAAGGGCGACCGGGAGAAGACGGAGAAGAACCGCCTCCGCAAAGACCCGGGGGATGCGGGGGGCCGGCCCCCCTCGATAGGCGGGGACTACTTCACCGTCGGCGACATCGGCTACCTCACCGAGGACGGCTTCCTGTTCCTGTCCGACCGCAAGGCCGACATGATCATCTCGGGCGGCGCGAACATCTACCCGGCCGAGATCGAGAACGAGATCATCCTGCATCCGAAGGTCGCCGACGTCGCGGTGTTCGGCATCCCGGACGAGGAGTGGGGCGAGCAGATCAAGGCCGTGGTCGAGCCGGCCGAGGGCGTCGAGCCCGGCGACGGGCTCGCCGCCGAGATCCTCGCCTCCCTGGAGGGGCGGCTCGCGAAGATGAAGTGGCCGAAGTCCATCGACTTCATCGAGACGATGCCGCGCGAGCCCAACGGCAAGCTCCTCAAGCGCAAGCTGCGGGACCCGTACTGGAAGGACCGCGACAGTGCCATCTGACGCCCCGAACCACGTCGTCGCGTTCCCCGGCGGCTACACCCGCTCGGTCGGCCCGGTCATCGGCCGGTTCCTCAGCGAGCTGCGCGACGGCCGGATGGTCGGCGTCCGGACGGCGGCCGGCAGGGTGCTCGTCCCGCCGCAGGAGTGCGACCCGGAGACCGGCGAGGACGTCACGGACGAGTTCGTCGAGGTCGGGCCCGCCGGCACCGTCACGACCTGGTCGTGGGTGCCGCGCCCTGCGAAGGGGCACCCGTTCGACCGGCCGTTCGCGTGGGCGCTGGTCCGCCCGGACGGCGCCGACACCGCGCTGCTGCACGCCCTCGACCTCGGCGTCTTCGACGCCGGCGCCGCGCCGCCGAGGTTCCTGAAGACCGGGATGCGGGTGCGGCCGAAGTACCGCGCGGAGCGCACCGGGACGATCACCGACATCGAGTGCTTCCTGCCCGAGGTCACGATGATCAACTCGCCGGCGGCGCTGGAGTACCGGCTCAAGGGCGGCCGGGCGCTCGGCCGGTTCCTGGAGGGGATCTCCGAGGGCCGGATCATCGGGCACCGCTGCCCGGTGTGCGAGAAGGTCATCGTGCCGATGAAGGGGTTCTGCCCGCGCGACGGCGTGCCCACGTCGGAGGAGGTGGAGCTGCCCGACACCGGCACCCTCACCACCTTCGCGGTCAACAACATCCCCGACCCGCGCGCGCCCGAGGTGCCGTTTGTGTCCGGCTACGTCCTGCTGGACGGCGCCGGGCTGACGATGCTGACGCTGATCGCGGGCGTCCCGGCCGACCAGGTGCGGATGGGCATGCGGGTGAAGGCGGCGTGGCGGCCCCGCGAGGAGTGGGACCGGTCGATGGCCAACATCAAGTGGTTCGAGCCGATCGACGAGCCCGACGTCCCCTTCGAAGAGATCAAGGACTTCATGTGATGCGTGATGTCGCAGTCGTCGCGTTCGCACAGACCCGGCACAGCGCGGAGGACCAGGGGATCGCGGAGACCGAGCTGGTCCTGCCGGTGATCAACGAGATCAAGGAGCGGACCGGGCTGTCCCGCTTCGGCTTCACCTGCTCGGGCTCCTGCGACTACCTGCAGGGCGCGCCGTTCGCGTTCGTGTCCGCGCTCGACACGCTGGGCGCGTGGCCGCCGATCTCCGAGAGCCACGTCGAGATGGACGGCGCGTGGGCGCTGTACGAGGCGTGGGTGAAGCTGCAGCTCGGCCAGATCGACACCGCGCTGGTGTACGGGTTCGGCAAGTCGTCCCAGGGCGACCTCCGCGCGATCATGACTCAGCAGCTCGACCCGTACCACCTGGCGCCGCTCGGCGTCGACCAGGTGTCGATGGCCGCCATGCAGGCCCGCGCCTACATGGAGAAGTCGGGCGTGAAGGAGGACGACCTGCGGGCCGTCGCCGCGCGGTCCCGGGCGGCCGGCCGGGAGAACCCGTTCGCGCTGCACCTGCCCGACCCGGAGGGCTCCGCCGATGAGCAGGACTACGACGCGGCGCCGCTGCACCGCTACGACGTCGCGCCCGTCACCGACGGCGCGGCGGCGATCGTCCTCGCCGCCGGCGACCGGGCGCGGGAGCTGTGCGAGCGGCCCGCGTGGATCACCGGCATCGACCACCGCACCGAGCCGCACGCGCTCGGCGTCCGCGACCTGACCCGCTCCGAGGCCGCCCGCATCGCGGGGGAGAAGGCCGGCGCGGCGGGGGTCGAGGTCGCCGAGCTGCACGCGCAGTTCAGCCACGAGGAGCTGATCCTGCGCGAGGCGCTCGGCCTGGACGAGGGCGTGGCCGTCAACCCGTCGGGCGGGGCGCTGTCGGCGAACCCGGTGATGGCGGCGGGCCTCATCCGGATCGGCGAGGCCGCGTCCCGCATCCACGACGGGACGGCGTCCCGGGCGCTCGGGCACGCCGCGTCCGGCCCCTGCCTCCAGCAGAACCTCGTCTGCGTCATGTCGGGAGAGAACGATGGCTAACCGCTGCGCGATCATCGGCGTCGGGCAGACCGAGTACCGGACCAGGCGGCTGGACGTGTCGATGGCGGGCCTGCTCCGCCAGGCGGCCCGGCGCGCCCTGGAGGACGCCGGGCTGACCTGGAAGGACATCGACGCCGTCGTGGTCGGCAAGGCGCCCGACCTGTTCGAGGGCGTCGTGATGCCGGAGCTGTTCCTCGCCGACGCGCTCGGCGCGACCGGCAAGCCGCTGCTGCGGGTGCACACGGCCGGCTCGGTCGGCGGGTCCACGGCGATCGTGGCGGCGAACCTGATCCAGTCGGGCGTGCACGAGCGGGTCCTCACGATCGCGTGGGAGAAGCAGTCGGAGTCGAACGCGACGTGGGCGCTGACGGTGAACGGGCCGTTCACGACGTCGCTGGTCGTCGGGGCCGGCGGCTACTTCGCGCCGCACATCCGCGCCTACATGGCGCGGGCCGGCGCGCCCGGCCACATCGGGACGCTGGTCGCGGTCAAGGACCGGCAGAACGCGCTGCGGAACCCGTACGCGCACCTGAAGATCCCCGGCATCTCCCGCGAGATGGTCGAGTCGACGCCGATGCTGTGGGAGCCGATCCGCTACCTGGAGACGTGCCCGTCATCGGACGGCGCGTGCGCGATGGTGCTGGCGTCGGAGGACGCGGCGAAGCAGGCTCCGAACCCGCCCGCCTGGGTGCACGGCACGGCGATGCGCTCGGAGCCGATGCAGTTCGCCGGCCGCGACAGCGTCAGCCCGCAGGGCGGCAAGGACGCGGCGGCCGACGTGTACCGGCAGGCGGGCATCAGCGACCCGCGCGGCGAGCTCGACTGCGCCGAGGTGTACGTCCCGTTCTCCTGGTACGAGCCGATGTGGCTGGAGAACCTCGGGTTCTGCGGCGACGGCGAGGGCTGGAAGCTCACCGAGGCGGGCGCGACGGCGTTCGACGGCGACATCCCGTGGAACCCGTCCGGCGGAGTCCTGTCGTCCAACCCGATCGGCGCGTCCGGGATGATCCGGTTCGCGGAGGCCGCGCTGCAGGTGCGCGGGATGGCCGGCGAGCACCAGGTGGACGGCGCGCGCCGCGCGCTCGGCCACGCCTACGGCGGCGGCGCCCAGTTCTTCGCGATGTGGATCGTCGGCAGCGACAAACCGTGATTCTCTCAAGCAAAGGCGCGAACACCCCCTGTTGCCTTCTGGGGGCGGCCCCAGACCCCGAAAGGGACGTCCGATGGAGTACAACCACGCTGACCTGTTCGAGGGAGTCGCGGACGCGATCGGGGACCGTGTCGCCCTGATCTGCGGCGATAGGCGGCTCACGTACGCCGAGCTGGACGAGCACGCGAACCGGCTCGCGCACCATCTGCAGGACGCGGGCGTCCGGCCCGGCCAGCACGTCGCCGTCCAGCTCTACAACGGCGTCGAGTACGCGGCCGCGCTGCTGGCCGCGCTGAAGATCCGCGCCGTGCCGATCAACGTCAACTACCGGTACGTGGAGAGCGAGCTGCTCTACGTGTACCGGGACTCCGACAGCGTCGCGCTGCTGTACGACGTGGAGTTCGAGGACCGGGTCGCCGCGGCCGTCCCGGAGGCGCCCGAGCTGCGGCACCTCGTCGCGGTGGGCGGCGAGCCGTCCATCCCGGGCGCGGTGGCCTACGACGACGCGCTGAAGGACGCCGACGGCACGCGCGGCTTCCCGGCGCGGTCCGGCGACGACCTCTACATCATCTACACCGGCGGGACGACCGGGATGCCCAAGGGCGTCATGTGGACGACCGAGCAGATCATCTTCGCGTTCTGGAACCCGACCGTGCCGCGCCCGTCGAAGCCCGAGGACATCGTCGAGCACGCCCGCAACTCCGGCCCGCTGACCATGATGCCGGTGGCGCCGCTGATGCACGGCGCCGCGCAGGTCGCCACGTTCATCGCCTGGTTCATGGGCGCGACGCTCGTGTACGTCCGCAAGTTCGACGCGGCCGAGGTGTGGCGGACGATCGAGCGGGAGAAGGTCAACTCGCTGACGATCACCGGGGACGCGATGGCGATCCCGATGGCGGACGAGCTGGCGCGCGGCGGCTACGACACGTCCTCGCTGTTCGCCTACGTCTCCACCGGCGCGATCTTCACCGGGACGGTCCGCGAGCGCATCCAGGAACTGCTGCCGAACGTGATGATCCTGGACCGGTTCGGGTCGACCGAGTCGGGCTCCACGGCCGAGGCGGTCGCCGGCTCGACCCCGGAGAAGGGCCTGCGGTTCGCGCCGGACGTCGAGAACGTCACCGTGCTGGACGACGCGCTCCAGCCGGTCAAGCCGGGGTCGGGCGTCATCGGGCAGGTCGCCCGCACCGGTCACATCGCGCTCGGCTACTACAACGACCCGGAGAAGACGGCGAAGACGTTCCCGGTGGTGGACGGCAGGCGCTGGCTGCTCACCGGCGACATCGCGACCGTCGAGGAGGACGGGTCGATCGCCGTGTACGGGCGCGGCTCCCAGGCGATCAACACCGGCGGGGAGAAGGTGTTCCCGGAGGAGGTCGAGGCCGTCCTCAAGGGGCACCCGGCCGTGTACGACGCGGTCGTGACGGGCATCCCGGACGAGCGCTGGGGGAACCGCGTCGCGGCGGTGATCCAGCCGTCCGGCGGCGTGCCGTCCTCCGCGGACCTGGACGCGCACTGCCGCCGCCGGTTGTCGGGCTACAAGGTGCCGCGCGTCTACGCGTTCGTCGAGGAGATGAAGCGGTCGCCGGCCGGGAAGGCGGACTACCGGTGGGCCAAGCAGGTGGCGGAGGAGGCGAGGTAGCGGGCGCTCGCTACAGGTCGGCCCCGAACCTTCGTGGGATCCGGGGCCAGGAGCGGGACCTCTGTTAGTGGTCCTAACGACTCCATGGTAGGGGCGGCCCGGGAGTGCTTTGATCATGAGCGGGTGAGTCGTGCGCCACACGCCGCCGCGGTCCCGGTGGTCCTGGCCGAATGCGGCCACTAAGCTCTCCAATGACGAGACGACGAGGGGGAGGGCGGCGTGTCGACCCCGGACCGCGACCGGCTGGACGATCTGCAGCGGGACATGCAGCGCAGCACCATGTTCACCGTCCTGCTGCATCACGCCACCGCGAGCAAGGCGGGCCTGAACGTCACCGACGCGCAGTGCGTGAGCGCGCTGGTGCTGGACGGCCCGCAGACCCCCGGGCAGCTCGCGCAGCTCATGGGGATCACGACCGGCGGCGCCATCACCGCCGTCATCGACCGGCTGGAGCGCGCCGGATACGTCAAGCGCACCCGCGACCCCGACGACCGCCGCCGCGTGATCGTCGAGCTGGTCGAGGACAACGTCGCCGAGTTCGGCCGCTACTTCGAGCCGATCTCCCGCGCCTTCCGCGAGCGCCTCGGCGCCTACAGCGACGAGGAGCTCGCCGTCCTGCGGCGCTGGATCCGGGAGAACAACGCGGCGATGCCCGGCGTCATCGAGGAGATCCGGAACCTCCCGCCCCGTTGAGGCGGCCGCGCAGCAGGTCCAGGAGGGTCGTCCGGACGTCGGCGAGCGGGCGGCCGGGCTGCAGCGCGCGCCAGTCGAGCGCGACGGTCAGCACCATGCCGAACACGGCGGACGCGGCGGTCCCGGTGTCGAGGTCGGCGCGCAGGTCCCCGGCGGCGACCGCGTCCCGCAGCACGTCCGCGATGACCTCGACGGCGCGTTCCCGGATCAGCCGGGCGGTGCGCTGCCAGTCCCCGCCGGACCGCCACGTCTCGGCGATCAGCAGCCGCGCGAACGACTCGTGCTCGCCGATGAACGCCAGCTCGGCGGCGACGGCGGCCTCCAGCGCGTCCAGCGGCGCCTTTCCGGCCGCGGCGTCGCGCAGCGCGGCGGCGAGCCGGTCCACCCCGTGCTCCAGCAGCGCCGCGAACAGCGCCGCCTTGCTGCCGAAGTTGTAGTAGACGGTGCCCTTGGCGACCCCGGCCCGCTCGGCGATCTGGTCGACGGTGGTGGCCGCGAGCCCGCTCTCGGCGATCAGCTCGATCGCCGCGCCGAACAGCTTCTCCCTGGTCGCGCTGCGCGCCACGTCCCCGCCTCCTAGAGCTTCAGCGCCGGGTGCAGGCGCTTCATCGTCCAGACCCGGTTGTGCCGGACGGCGCGGGCGGTGAGCGCGAGCCCGCCGGCCAGGAACGCGACCAGCACCGCACAACCCTGCCACACCGGCGTCAGCGGCCCGCCGACGATCAGGTGCCGGACGCCGTCCACCACCCACGACATCGGCAGGTACGGCCGGATCAGCTGGAAGAAGCGGGGGCTGGTCTCGATCGGGTACGTGCCGGCCGCCGAGGTGAGCTGCAGCATCAGCAGCGCCAGCGCGATGATCCGGCCGATCGGCCCGAACCGGGCGTTCGCCCACTGGATCACGGCGAGGAACGCGGCGGACGCGAGCGCGAGGAACGCGACGAGCCCCGGCCAGTGCTCCGCCCGCAGCCCGAGGGCCAGGTGCAGCACGGCCAGGACGACGCACGCCTGCGCCGCCCCGATCAGCGCGGCGGGCAGCCACCCGGCGAGCGCGACGCGGCGCCCGGGCGCGGTGCCCGCCATCGCGCGCGGGTTCAGCGGGCGCAGCAGCATGTAGATGATCATGCCGCCGACCCAGAGGGACAGCGGTACGAAGAACGGCGCGAACCCGGTCCCGTAGTTCGCCGCCTTGTTGTCGGTGGTACTGGCGAGCCGCACCGGGTCGCTCATCATGCCGGCCCGCGCGGCCCGCTCCGCGCCGCTGTAGGCGGGCACCCGCCGGGCGCCCTCGTCCAGCCCGGCCGCGAGCCTGCCGCTTCCGTCGGAGATCTGCGCGAGCGCGGTCTCCAGCGTCACCGCGCCGCCCGACAGCCGGCCGAGCCCGCCGCGCAGCTGGCCGGCGCCGTCCGACAGCGCGCCGAGCCCGCCGGTGAGCCGGGACGACCCGGCGAGGAGCCGCCCGGCTCCCTCGTTGACCCGCTGGGTGCCGGCGTTGAGCCGGTCCACGTCCCGGCGGGCCTTGTCGACCTTGGCGGCCAGCCCGGGGGCCTCTTCGGCGATCCTGCGGGCGGCGCGCCCGACCGTCCGCGCGTCCGCCGCGACCTCGCGCAGCTCGCCCGCGTGCTCGCGGACGTACCCGTCCACGTCCTTGGCCGCGGTGACGACCTGGGCCGCGGCACGGGTGAGGTCCTGCCGGACATTCGCCGGGATCTCCGGATGCGCGGCGAGGTACGCCTCCAGCTCGGCCTGCGCCTTCTCGGCCCGGTCCACCGCGGCACCGGTCCGCGCGGGCAGCCGCCCGGCCCCGTCCGCCAGGGCCTCCGCGCCCCGCGCGACCGCGAGCGCGGCCCGCCGGATCTCCGGCGCGTTCTCCCGCAGCAGGGGGACGAGCGTGCCGCTCGCGCGGTCGACGGTGGCGGTGAGCTTCCGCATGCCGGCCGCGACCTGGACGGTCCCGTCGTGCAGTTCGCCCAGCCCGGACGTCAGCTCGCCGCTGCCGGACCGGGCCTCGTCTATGCCGCCCTTGAGCCGGCCCGCGCCCGCCTCCGCCCGCCCGGCGCCTTCGGCGAGCTTGCCGGCCCCGTCCTCCGCCTGCCAGGCGCCCTCGGCCAGCCGGCCCGCCCCGTCGGCCGCCTCGCCCAGTTCACCGTGCAGCCTGCCGAACGAGAGGAAGATCCGGTCGAAGTAGCCGCGCACGGCCTCGCTGCCCGCGGCCGCGCTGATCTCCTTGAACGCGGCCTGCGCGAGCGTGCCCACGACGTAGTTGTTGGCGTCGTTCATCTGCAGCCGCAGCCCGGCGGGCGCCGGAGCGCCGTCCTCGGACGGCGACGCGATCCGGGCGCTGAAGTCGGGCGGGATCGTCAGCGACATGTAGTACTTCCCCGACCGCACGCCCTTCTCGGCCTCCTCCGCCGACACGGTCCGCCAGCCGAAGACCTTGCGCTTCCGCAGCTCGTCGGCGAGGTCGGCCCCCGCGTGCACCGGCTTCCCGTCCGCGGTGGCGCCCCGGTCCTGGACGACCAGCGCCACCGGCACGTGCTGGAGCCGGGCGTAGGGGTCCCAGAAGGACCACAGGTAGAGCCCCGCGTAGAGCAGGGGGAGCAAGACGAGCCCGGCGAGCGCGATGCGGGTCAGCCGGTTGCGCTGGAAACGGCGCAGCTCCAGACCACCGGACGTCAACGCGGGAAGCCTCATTCGGGGGGATCTCCCAACTAGAGCGAAAGGTCGTGCGCGGCCAGGCCTTCGGCGGGCCCGGCGTCATGGCAGGCGGCGATGACGGTGACTCCGGCGGCCGCGATGCCGGCGAGCCGCCGCCACAGCTCCCGCTGCCCATCGGCGGGCAGCCCTTCGCCGACGTCGTCGAGCAGGAGCAGGCCGGGCTCGCCCACGAGCGCCAGCGCGGCCCCGAGCAGCTGCGCCTCGTCCGGTGCGAGTTCCTCGGCGAGCGTGCCCGGATCGAGGTCCAGGCCGACCCGCCGCAACGCCCGCCGCCTGCGGGCCTCCCGCCCCCGGAACCCGCCGAGGACGCCCTCGCGCAGCGCCAGCGCCTCGTTCAGGTGCTCCCGCACGGTCAGCGCCGGGTCGAGCTCGGTGACCCCCGGCACGATGCCGAGCGCGGCCACCCGCTGGACGTCCCCCGGCCTGGTGAACCCGCCGACGGCGACCGTGCCCTCGCTCGCCCGCATCCGCCCGCCGAGCGTCAGCAGCAGGGCCGTCCGCCCGCTCCCGGCGATGCCGCTGACGGCGACCAGGGAGCCGCCCGGCACGTCCAGGTCCACCCCGCGGAACGCCCACCCGCGAGGGCCCCGGACGCCCAGCCCGCGAGCGCGGACGCTCAGGCCGGGCGAACCGGCCCCGGGACGGCCCCCGCCAGTCCCGGAGCCGGCCGGGCCGGGTCCGGAGACGGCCGCGGCGGTCCCCCCGGCCGCGGCGGCCGTCCCCGGAGTCTGGTGCTCGGGCGTCATCGCGGCCTCCGGAGGCTAGATTTGAACTGACCGGTCAGTACAAACCTAGCCGCGTCCGGAACCTCGCGAGTCCGCCGAGGCGGTGACATCTGACACGTGACCGCTACGCCCCAGGTCACACAGGTTCTATGTGGTGACTTGCATCACATTGCCGGATTCGTGGCAGTACTCCTGGGCGCACCGTCCGGTCTGCCCGACGACCTGCGCGGCGGCGTCGCCGGGCCCGGCTGCGCCGCGCCGGACACGCGGCGGCCGGCCCGCGGGGGGCGCGGGCCGGCCGGGTGCGCTGCGATGGTCAGGCGGTGGCGTTCGCCAGTGAGGTGTACGGGGTGAACTTCGCGTAGGACTCGAAGACGGCCGTGTTCTTGCCGGCGGCGGACGGCAGTCCCGCGCGGAAGTCGGCGACCGCGTTGAGGATGCCGTTCCAGCCGCAGCCGGACGACTTCGGCACCGCGAACGCGTTGTCGACGAGCGTCGAGGCGATCACGCCGTCGCCCACCGGGTGCGCCGGTGTGCCGGAGATGGGCTGGTTCGGCGGGGGCGGGCTCGTCGTCCCGAAGGTCAGGTTGAGCACGATCGGGTCCGCGGTGCTCCCGATGTAGCAGGTGTCGCCGAGCAGCGGGTTGATCGTCTTGATCTTGAGCCGCAGGCGGAGCGCGATCTGGCCCTCGGGGGCCAGCTCCGGGTCGGCGGCCATCTCGGGCTGCGCGCTGATCTGCAGGAGGGGGATGATGTCGGTCCCCTCGATGCCGAGGACGCCGCCCTTGACCCGCTGCGGCTCGGCCCGCATGGGGCCGAAGACGCTGTAGCCCTCGAACGTCACCGGGTCGAACCCGGTCGCCCACGTCATCTTGATCGGCTGGGTGATCTCCTGGTCGATGGAGCCGATCTGGAGCCGGCCGCCGGCGATGACCGTCACGTTGCACTGCCAGAACGTCAGGTCGGCGTCCGGCGGCAGCTCGCTCACGGCCGGGCAGTCGGCGAAGTCGAGGCCGGGCGGGACGTCCGCGGCGGCCGGCCCGGACAGGCCCGTGAGGGCCAGCGCCGTGAGGCCCGCGCCGGCCACCGCCGCGGCGGCGCGCCGCATGAAGGGTGTTCTCATCGTGTCAACTCCTGGGGAGGGATCGAGGCCCGCGCCCCTCCGGCGGGGAGGAGCGGCGCGGGCCGGTGGCGGCTCGCCTGGCCGTGTCCGGGTCACGGAGCGGGGGTTCACGGCGCGGCGGGCCGGGCTAGGAGAGTTCGGTGTAGGGCTTGAAGCTCGCGTACTGCTTGAAGATCGCCGTGTTGTTCCCGGCCGCGGACGGCAGGCCGGCGTACAGGTTGACCAGCCAGTTCTCCAGGCCGAGGTCGAGGCCGCACTTGTCGGCGCGCGGCACCGCGAACGCGTTGTCGACCACGGTCGTCTTCAGCACGACCGGGTTCGTGCTCACGACGACCGGCGGCTCGCCGGAGATGGGGGTGTTCGGCGGCGGCGGGTTGGTGGTGCCGATGCCGAGTTGCAGCGCGATCGGGGCGGAGCTCGACCCGATGCTGCACCGCGACCCGAGCAGCGGGTTCTGCACGCTCACCGTCAGGTTCAGGTTGAGCTTGCCGCCGTCGGTGTTGAGGCCGCCGGCGTACTTCGGCTGCGCGTAGATGGCCGTGACGAACGGGTCGCCGAACAGGCCCGGCTGGACGAGGAACTTGCTCGCCTTGAACGAGCCGAAGACCGTCCTCGGCTCGTAGGTGACGGGATCGAAGCCGTTGGCGTAGACGAGGGTGATCGGGGACTCGATCGTCGTCTCGATCGCGCCGAGCTTGAACGTCCCGCCGTAGGTGACGGCGATGTTGCACTGCCAGAACTGCGGGTCGGCGTCCGCGGGCAGGTCCGGGCACGCGGAGAAGTCGAAGTCGGGCAGCGTGTCGGCGGAGGCGGCGGGCGCGGCGGCGACGGCGCCGAGCAGGCTTCCGGCGAGGGTGAGGGCGGCGGTGCCGGCCGCCAGCCGGCGGCGGAGGCTGATGCGCATGGGGACTCCCGGCTGAGGGTGGGACGGGCCGCCGTCGCGTGCGGCCCGTCCCGGTGGGGTGGGTTCGATCGGGGAACGGGGGTCAGCGGACGCGGATCAGGCGCCGAGCTCCAGGTCGGCGCCGCCCGGGTCGGTGACGATCTGGAAGTTGCCGTTGGCCGACGCCGACGCCGGGCAGACCGAGTCGCCGGAGATGAGCTGCAGCGACTGGCCGGCCAGCTTGCCCTGCCCGTGCGGGTTGGACGGAACCGGCTTGTTCGAGTTGGACGGGTTGTAGACGTCGATGCTCAGCGGCGTCGACGTCGTCAGGCCGTAGTGGCACTCCACGCCCATGAGTCCCCAGTCGGGGAGGTCCAGGATGGCCTTGACGTCCACGGCCGAGTTCGGCGCGTCGATGACGATCTTGCCGTCGCGCCCGCCGCTGACGGGGTCGTGGTCGACGTGGCCGCCGGTGTAGGGCAGCCCGGTCGCGGTGACGGTGGTGGTGCCGTGGCGGTTGTTCGTGCAGCCGGAGATCGACACGCTGTTGAGCTTCCCGTCGGTGCCGTCGTACTTGGTGTAGGCGCCGAGGCTCGCGCTGGTGCAGGTGTTGATGATGGGGCCGAAGAAGCTGTTGCCGGCCAGCGTCACGTTGCCCAGGTTGGTGCCGAGGACGTCGCCGGTGTACGGGGCGCCGCCGGAGGTGATGGTGGCGGACGCGAACGCGGTGCCCGTCATTCCGAAGAGCAACGCGGCGGATCCCACAATGGGAATGGCGATTTTGCCGAGCTTTCTCATGCTGCCTCTTTCGGGGGGTGGGAGACATGTGCACGACGTCCGGACGGCCTGGGCCCGTGACCGCGCCGGGGAACGTCGCGGCAACCGGGACAGAACCATGAATGATGGCGTTCATCAAGGGGCGGGCCATTCCGGCGGGGCGCTCGACCGGTTTTCAGCTACCGGGTTACCGGCCCGGCCGGTGTCCGAATAGGGCCCCGCGGCCGTGTGACCGCGGTCACGCTCCGCAGCGGCGGCGGGCGAACGCGCAGCGTGCCGGGGTGACCGGCCGGCGGCCCGGGAGTTGACTCGGCGGTCATTTCGGCCCGGGTTCCCGTTGGCCGGATCCGGCCACGTCTTGACCGGCTCGCCGTGCCGCTGGCATTGCTGGCTTCACCTGGAGGGACGCCTCTTGGCCCGACCGGGAGGGGAGGGCGGCGCGACTCCGGCCGGACCACGGGCGCACCCATGGAACACGCCGGCGTGTCCCGAAATTGCGCGCTCCCCCGTCAAATGTGAAGAGGCGTCGGACCGCTATTCGGGACGCGCCGCGTCCGGGCCCCAGCGGTCGGAGTCGGGGAGCGCGAACGTGTGCAGCAGGCCGTCCAGCAGCTCCGGCAGGCGGGCGGTCTCGCCCCTGGAGATCCGCGCGTAGGCGACCTGGTAGATGCCGCCGACGACCGTCTCCGCGAGCAGCTCCGGGCTCGGGTAGTGCGGGAAGAGCTCGTGCATGTTGTCGGTCACGACCTGCGCGAACGCGGCCAGCGTCTGGTCCCGGCGGGCCGCCGCGACCGGTCCGGCCGACAGCGCCTCGATCACGCACATCCGGGCGGCGACCGGGTGCGCGGCGAGGTAGCGCAGGAACGCGCCGACGCCCGCGCGGACCCGGCTGAGCGCGTCCGGCTCGTCCCGGTAGGCGTCCACGACGCTGTCCATCATCAGCTCGACTTCGCGGTCGTAGGCCCGCAGAAAAGCGTCGTCCTTGTTCTTGAAATGGACATAGAACGTGGCCCGTGAAACTCCCGCATTGGCGATGATGGAATCAACGGTCAGCGAGCGGTACCCCTCGGTGCCGGCGATTTCGACGACGGCGGAGAGAATGCGCGACATCTGGTGGCCGGCGACGTAGTCCCGGGACAGCCGGTGCCGGCCCGAGGGGAGCCGCCGGAGTTCGCCCACGCCGTCCCGTTCCATCACCGCTCCCCGCACTCGCGATACGCCGACGTGCGGATCGTCTCACGACGCGCGGAGCGCCCACACCCCTCAGCGGACGGCGATGACGGCGGAGCCGTGGCCGAACAGGCCCTGGTTCACCGCGATGCCCGTCCGCGCGCCCTCGACCTGGCGGCCCTCGGCCCGCCCGCGGAGCTGCCAGGTCAGCTCGCACACCTGGGCGATCGCCTGCGCCGGGATCGCCTCGCCGAACGAGGCGAGACCGCCGCTCGGGTTCACCGGGATGCGGCCGCCGAGCGCCGTGGCGCCGGACCGGAGCAGCTCCTCCGCGCCGCCCGGCTCGCACAGCCCGATGTCCTCGTACCAGTCGAGTTCGAGCGCGGTGGACAGGTCGTACACCTCGGCGAGCGACAGGTCCCCGGGGCCGAGGCCGGCCTCCTCGTAGGCGGCGTGCGCGATCGCGGAGCGGAACGGCCGCTCCGGGACGGCGGCGGCCATCGCCGAGTCCGTCGCGAAGTCGGGCAGGTCCAGGACGGTCTTCGGGAACGTCGGCGTGACCGTCGAGACCGCCGGGATGCGCACCGGGTCGGCCACGCCGTGCCGCCGCGCGAACTCCAGCGACGTCAGGACGAGCGCGGCGCCGCCGTCGCTGGTCGCGCAGATGTCCAGGAGGCGCAGCGGGTCGGCGACGACGGCGGACTCGCGGACGTCCTCCGGCGTGACCTCCTTGCGGTAGCGGGCGTTCGGGTTGGACAGGCCGTGCCGCGCGTTCTTCACCTTGACGGCGGCGAAGTCGTCGAGCGTGGCGCCGTACATGGCCATCCGGCGGCGCGCGTACAGCGCGAAGTAGATGGGGTTGGTCGCGCCCAGGAGCCGGAACCGCAGCCAGTCCGGGTCGTCCGGCCGGTCGCCGCCGACCGGCTTGAAGAAGCCCTTCGGCGCGGCGTCGGCGCCGACGACCAGCGCGACGTCGCACAGGCCCGCGAGGATCTGCGCGCGCGCCGTGCTGATGGCCTGCGCCCCGGAGGCGCACGCGGCGTAGCAGCTGGACACCCGCGCGCCCGACCAGCCGAGCGCCTGCGCGAACGTGGCGCCCGCGATGAACCCCGGGTACCCGTTCCGGATGGTGTCGGCGCCCGACACGTACTGGACGTCCGTCCAGGAGAGCCCGGCGTCGGCGAGCGCGGCCCGCGCCGCGGCGAGCCCGTACTCGACGAAGTTGCGGCCCCATTTGCCCCACGGGTGCATCCCCGCGCCGAGGACGGCGATGTCGCGACTCACTTGACGGGCCTCCACATCCAGACGGTGTACTCGGCCTCGTCGTCCTCGTACAGGACGCCTTCGGTCAGCTCGACCTCCATGCCGACCTCCAGGTCGTCGACGGTGAGGCCGGGGACGACCTGGCCGAGGACGACCATGCGCTCGGCGTCGAGCTCCACGGCGGCGACCGCGTACGGCACGAACGGGTCGGGGGAGACGTACGGGGGCGGCGGCTTGTAGCGCGAGTCGGCGTAGGACCAGACGCGCCCGCGCGCCGACAGCGCGTACGGCTCCAGCTCCGAGCCGTCCTTCGGCCCCGTGCAGCCGGGGTTGCGGCACGCCAGCTCGTTGCGCGGGAAGTACGGCGTCCCGCACGACGAGCAGCGGGTGCCGAGCAGCCGGACGCCGCCGTCCTCGGTGGTGTACCAGCCCTCGACGGCCGGGCGGCGCTCCTTGGGTGTGCTCACGCGGGTGGTGGTCACGCGGCCCCTCCTCGTGTCTCGCGGCGCAGCGTAACAACCGGGCGATCGGTGGGAAGGGCGTGCGTCCGGTGAGCGGGACCGAACCCGCGGGGCAGCTAACTGACTCGTCAGTCACTTCGCTACAGTGAACCGAGTCGGATTCTGCCCATTGCCGCCCACCGGGGTGGGAGCGAGTAGGGAGCGCGCGGATGCGGACTGGTCTTGAGGGAAGGACGGCCCTGGTCACCGGGGCGTCCCGGGGCATCGGGAAGGCGATCGCGGCGGCGTTCGCGGCCGAGGGCGCCAACGTGGTCATCTCCTCCCGCAAGCAGGAGGCGCTCGACGAGGTCGCCAAGGAGATCAGCGCCGCGAGCCCCGGCGCCGGGGTGCTCGCCAAGGCGGCGCACGTCGGCCACGCCGACGAGGCCGCCGCCTGCGTGGAGGCCGCCGCCGCCGAGTTCGGCGGCATCGACATCCTGGTCAACAACGCCGGGACGAACCCCTACTTCGGGCCGATGGCCGACATCGAGCCCGCCGCCGCGGCCAAGACCGTCGAGGTCAACCAGTTCGCGATCGTCCAGTGGACGCAGCTCGCGCTGAAGGCGGGCCTCGCCGAGGGCGGCGGCGCCATCATCAACATCGCCTCCGTCGGCGGCATGATCACTGAGCACGGCATCGGCTACTACAACGCCACCAAGGCCGCCGTGATCCACCTCAGCCGCCAGTTCGCGATGGAGCTGGCGCCCGCGGTGCGGGTGAACTGCATCGCCCCCGGCCTGGTCAAGACCCACCTCGCCCGGGCGCTGTGGGAGCCGAACGAGGCGCAGATCAGCGAGCACATGCCGCTCAAGCGGCTCGGCGAGCCCGAGGACATCGCGCACGCGGCCGTGTTCCTCGCGGGCGACGCCTCGTCCTGGATGACCGGGCAGACCCTCGTCGTGGACGGCGGCGCCACCATCCGCGCGTCGGTCGCCTAGGAGGCCCGCATGTCACGCTGGGGACTGACCATTCCGATGACCGGGCTCCCGCTGGCCGAGCACCGCGAGTTGGTCGCCGAACTGTCCGCGCTCGGCTACACCGACGCCTGGTCCGCCGAGACGAACGGCACCGACGCGTTCACCCCGCTGGCGCTCGCCTCCCAGTGGGGCCCGGAGCTGCGCCTCGGCCCCGCGATCGTCCCGGTCTACACGCGCGGGCCCGCGTTGCTGGCCCAGCACGCCGCCACCCTCGCGGACCTCGCGCCCGGGCGGTTCGTGCTCGGCGTCGGCACCTCGTCCGACACGATCGTGCAGCGCTGGAACGGCATCCCGTTCGAGGAGCCGTACAAGCGCGTGCGCGACACGCTGCGCTTCCTCCGCAAGGCCCTGGCGGGGGAGAAGGTGAAGGAGGAGTACGACACCTTCGCCGTCAAGGGGTTCAAGCTCGACAACGCGCCGGCGGCGCCGCCGCCGATCGTCCTCGCGGCGCTGCGCCCCGGCATGCTGCGGCTCGCCGCCTGGGAGGCCGACGGGGCGATCACCAACTGGCTCGCGCCGAAGGACGTCCGGACGGTGCGCGGGGTGATCGGCGACGAGCCCGAGCTGATCGCGCGGCTGTTCGTCTGCCCGACGGACAACGCCGAGGAGGCGCGCGCGATCGGCCGCTGGATGATCGCCGCGTACATGACGGTCCCGGTCTACAGGGCGTTCCACGAGTGGCTCGGGCGCGGTGCGGCGCTGGCGCCGATGAACGAGGCGTGGGCCGCCGGCGACCGCAAGAAGGCCCTGGAGGTCATCCCGGACGAGGTCGTCGACGACCTGATCGTGCACGGGTCGCCCGCGGCGTGCCGGGCCCGGGTCCGCGAGTACGTGGACAGCGGCCTGACCACGCCGGTCCTCGCGGTCGTCCCCGGCGGCGGGCTGTCCCCGGCGGAGGCGGTGCGGGCGCTCGCCCCGAGCGCGGGCTGACGCCGGACCGGGCCGCGATCCGATGTTTGCCGCGATGGCGATCGGGGAGGGTGGGGCAGATCCGTAACGCAACGACAGACGTGAGGAGAGCGGATCGTGCTCACCCTGACGAGCGGTGCCGTTCAGGTCATCCGGACGGTGACCGCCAACCCGGAGCTTCCGCCGGAGACCGGCATCCGCATCGAGTCCGGGATCGACGGCTCGGACGCCCTGCGGCTCTCGGTCGCCCCCGCGCCCGAGGCCGGAGACCAGGTGGTCGAGGAGGAGGGTGCCAAGGTGTACCTGGAGGCCGCGGTCGCCGAGCTGCTCAACGACAAGACCCTTGACGCACAGGTCGACCCGCAGGGCGACGTGGCGTTCACCATTGCCGAGGGGACGGGGGGGATCCCTACCTGACTTGCGGCCGGAACCCCGGGCGCCTCGCCGGGCGTACCGGGGTTCCCGCCTGTCAGCGCGTTCTGTGAGCGCGTTCTGTGAGTGTGTTCTGTCAGCGCATCGCCGCGACGACGGCGACGACGGCGAACACGAATGCCGCCGTGGTGAGGATCATGAAAGCCGCGATCACCGCGCAGGCGAGGCCCCGCGGCTGGTCGCGCCAGGTTCCGTAGCGGTCGCGCACCTGCCGGTCCAGTTCTTCCCGGGACGGCCGTCCCGCGTCCGGGGGGTCGGGCGAAGGCGGGGTCGTCACGGCCTTCAGTTTGGCAGATCTCATGTCAGCCGAAGGACGGATGCGGGCCGAGCGCCCAGTACTCGTAGAGGCCGTAGCCGGTGGCGGCGCCGGTGGGCTGCGCGCCGTCCAGGTACTCGAAACGGCCGACCGCGTCGACCATTCCCCACATGCGGGCGGCGTCGTCCGGTTTGCGGGTGTCGTAGGTGACGCCCTGCACCTTGAGGTCGGGCCCCTGGTACATGCCGTGCTTCCAGTCGGGTTCCAGCCCGTACCCCGTGCCCACCATCAGGTGGACGGGCAGGATCGGGGTCGCCTTCACCTCGAAGGGCTCCCCGCCCGGCGGCGCGAACCGGAGCGTGGCGGTCACCACGTCGCGGGTGCCGTCGGCGTACACGGGACGGTATTCGGGACGCCCCAGGTACTCGGCCTCGCGGTCGGGCCAGACGCGTGTGGCCTCTTCCAGGACGCGGCGGCCCTTCTCGTCCTCCTGCACGATGCAGAGGATCGAGTGGTCCTCGAACTGGATCGGCGTGTACAGCCAGTAGAACGTTCCGGCGTTCTTGACCTGGATGCCCGGCGGCTCCGGCTCGCCCACGGGACGGATGCCCCACGACCGGTCCCGTGAGCCCCACCAGTGGTCGGGCGTGACCTCGATGGTCTCGCCCTCCACGGTGATGGTGCCCGTCCAACGGCCGGTCTGCGCGAGACGCCGCGAGTCGAAGACGACGCGCTCCTGCCAGCGCAGGTAGTGCGGAGGCTCCAGCGTGGCGGGGATCGACCCCTCCCAGGTGAGGTCGAACGACAGGCCGTGCTCGTTCTCGTCCAGGACGACCCTGAGCCGCTTCAAACCCTCGATGACCTCCACTCGGAAGGGCCCGACCGTGGTGTCCATGCGGTCGTTCCCCAACTCGCGCGACGCCCGGACCACCTTGTGCAGCGGCCCGCGCCGCGCGAGCGCGAACGCGTCCATCACCCCGAGGTTCGGGTATTGCCCGACGCCGATGAGCATCATCATCTCGTCCGAGCAGGGGTGGACGTTGAAGTAGTACCGGTCGTAGAAGTTGCGGTCGGACGTGGTGACGTGCCGCATCACCTCGGGCGCCTGGTGGATCGGGTAGTCGTCGAGGGGCGAGAGCGTCACCGGCCGGCCTCCAGGATGCGCGCGAGCAGCTGCGTGCAGTTGTTGTTGTAGGGGAAGTCGGAGGTCCCGTCGATCCAGCCGAAGTCGATCATCGCCTGCCCGATCCGGGCCATGATCACCGAGAACTTGAAGCCGGACAGGATCTCGTAGTACGCCATGTGCCGCATCGGGCGCCCGAGCAGCTCCTCGTACCGGGCGACGGTCTCCGCGGGGGACGGGAAGCCGTCCAGCCGGGCGGCGCCGACGCCCTCGCTGTGGTGCCGGTCCAGGAACAGGAACCAGGCGAGGTCCTCCTCGGGCGCGCCGAGCGCCGCGGTCTCCCAGTCCAGGACGGCCTTCGGCGCGCCCGCCTGGAAGATCACGTTGCCGATGCGGGAGTCGCCCCACAGGACGGCGGGCTCGTCCGGCTCCTCGGGGCGGTTCGCCTTCAGCCAGTCCAGCGCCTTGAGCGCGGTCTCCTGCGGCCCGTCGTAGGCCCAGTGGAGGTAGTGCTCGTAGTAGTTCAGCCGCTGGTCGATGCCGGGCGCGCCCCATCGCGGCCGGTCGAGGAAGTCCAGGCCCAGCTCCGCGACGTCCAGCCGGTGCAGGACCGCCATGATCTCCAGCGTGGACCACCACATCGCCGCCCGCTCGTCCGGCGCGACCTCGGTCACCCAGCCGCCCATGTGGTAGGGCGGCATGTCGGTCGGGACGCGGCCGTCGACCCGCCCCATCACGAAGAACGGGGCGCCGAGCACGTCCGCGGACGGCTCGTACCAGCGGATCGGCGGCACCGGGACGGGCGTCCGCTCGTCCAGGATCCGCATCAGCCGGTGCTCGTCCGCGAACCGGGGCTCGGGGAAGACCTGGTACCTGGTGGGCGCGACCCGCGCGACGAACGGTTCGCGCCTGGTCTGCCCGCCGTCGGTCCACTCGGCGTCGAACATGAGCGTCTCGTTGGAGAATCCGCTGGTCTGCGGGGTGTCCACGTGGGGGATCCGGACGCCGGGCAGATGCCGTCCGAGCCACTCCGCCAGGGCGCTTCTGGTGACCTCGGGATCGCGTTGGTCGGGAACGGGCATCGCCGCCTCCTTGCGCCGAACCAAAGTAGAACGTGTTCTATCAAGCTGCCGGGGGGCGGTCAATGGGGGCGGCGCCCCCGACGTGCGAACATGGCCGGATGCGTCTCACCAAGCTCGGGCATGCCTGCGTCCAGATCAGCGAGGACGACCGCACGATCGTCATCGACCCCGGCTCCTTCAGCGACGCGTCCGGCGCGCTGGCCGCCGCCGACGCCGTGCTGATCACGCACGAGCACTTCGACCACTACGACGCCGGCGCGCTGCGCGCCGCGATGGCCGAGCGGCCGTCCCTGGAGGTCTGGACGTCCCGCGCCGTCGCCGAGGACCTCGCCGATCTCGGCGGGCGCGTCCACCAGGTCGGCCACGGCGACTCCGTGACGATCGCCGGCTTCGAGGTGCACGTCTACGGCGAGGAGCACGAGCTGCTCCACCCGGACGTCCCGCCCATCCCGAACGTGGGTTTCCTGGTGAACGGCGAGGTCTTCCACCCGGGCGACGCGCTCACCGTCCCGTCCGAGCCGGTCCCGACCCTGTGCCTCCCCGGCAACGCGCCCTGGCTGAAGGTCCCGGAGCTGTTCTCCTACACGCGCGAGGTCGATCCCGGCCGCGCCTTCGTCATCCATGACGGCCTGCTGAACGACATCGGCCTCCGGGTGATGCAGACCGCCGTGACCAGGGCCGGCAACGAGCTGGGCAAGGAGTTCCGCCGCCTGACCCCCGGCACGACGGTCGATCTGGCGGCGAAGTGAACCAGGCCACCACCCCTCGGCCCATCCAGGCCGTGTTCTTCGACATCGGCGAGACCCTCATCAACGAGGGGGGGATCTACGGGCGCTGGGCCGACTGGCTCGGCGTGCCGCGGCACACGTTCCTGGCCAAGCTGGGGGCGGTGCTCGCGCTGGGCGGCAGCCACATGGATCTCTTCGAATACTTCCGGCCGGGGTTCGACCTCGAAGAGGAGGAGCGGCGCCGGGCCGAGGCGGGCGTCCCCAACGGGTTCGGGGCGGACGACCTCTACCCGGACGCGCGGGCGTGCCTGTCCGTGCTGCGCGACCAGGGGCTCTACGTCGGGATCGCGGGCAACCAGCCGGTCGCGGCGGCGGAGCAGATGGCGGCGCTCGGGCTGGACGCGGACGTCATCGGCATCTCCGGCGTGTGGGGCATCAGCAAGCCGTCCCATGAGTTCTTCGAGCGTTGCGCCCAGCTCGCGGACGTGCTGCCCGACCGGGTCCTGTACGTGGGGGACCGCATCGACAACGACGTCCGCCCGGCCTTGGAGTACGGGATGCGGGCGGCGTTCCTGCGGCGCGGCCCCTGGGGGCACATCCAGCAGGACGACGACGCGCTGCGCGAGTGCCTGTTCGTCCTGGACGACCTCGCCGGCCTGCCGAAGCTCGTCGCCGAGTACAACGCCCCTTAGAGCTCCCTTAGGGGACGTCCCGTAATCCCCGAGTATGGCCTGGAAACGGGACGAACGGCGGATGTGGCGGGCGCCTCCCGGCTCGTAGCGTGAGGAACGTGGCCGCGAGAATCCGCGGCCGTGTTCACCACTCGACGAATCGGGGAGAGAAGAACCCATGAACGGCCTATACCGTCCGCGCAACGATCGGATGATCGCGGGTGTCTGCGCCGGCCTCGCGCGCCGGTTCGGCATGACCCCCGGGACCGTCCGGCTGCTCTTCGTGCTGTCGTGCCTGCTGCCGGGCCCGCAGTTCGTCGTCTACCTGGTCCTGTGGGTCATGATGCCGAACGAGGACAGCCGGGTCGCGTCCCCCCGGTAGTCCAAGATCATCGATAGCGCTCGACCGGGCCCGCGCTTGGGTGTTAGATCGGGGCACCACCATCGGACCTTTTCCGGCGTCCCGTAGCCGATGCGGGGACCGCCCGGTATGAAGGTGTCCGTCCCCGTCGTGGGAAGGGAAGGAGCCGCGGTGCCCGAACAGGCCCCGGGTCCCGGCCGGAGCGGCCGGCCCGGCCCGGCGACCGGGCCGTCCGGCGGACCCGGCGAGGGAGCCGCCGCGCGCGAGGCCGAGTACGCGGCGCGGCTGCTGGGGTTCCTGCGCGACCTGGCGCGGGCCCGGCGGCGGCCGTCCCGCGACCTCGCCGACCACGACCACGTCCACTGGCTCGCCGGCCTGCCCGGCGACGTCTACGTGGAGGCGGACGCCGGCCCCGGCGACGTGCTGTTCAGCGTCCCGGTCATCCCGCTCACGCCGCCCGTCGTGCTGGACGAGTTCGACGGGTGGCTCGGGCTCCGCAACTGGTACCGGATCCTGCGGGAGCTGGCCGACGAGGAGGTCGTGCTGGCGACCGGCCTGCTGTCGTGGCGCCCGGCCGTCCACGACCACCTGCTGAGCACGCCCGTCCGGATCGTCGTCGACGACCGGACCGAACGCATCGACGTCGTGCTCACGGGCCACACGACACTGCGCGACCGGGACCTGCTGTCCGGGCATCCCGGCTTCCGGCCCGCCGGCTGGATCGCCGACGCCGTCCAGGCCGGGCAGGGCTTCGGGCTGAACACGTCCGTCGGGGACGTCCTCCGCAAATGGTCCCAGGTGGCGCTCACCACCCCCGCCGACTACCGCGAGGACTGGACGCCCGGCACCGACGCCGTCTCACCCGCCCCGCGCGTCCGGCTGGCGCCCGCCCTGGTCGTCCGGCGGCCGGGCCGCGCCGCGATCGCCGACCACCACGCCGCGCTGCTGAGCCTGCTGCCGCGCGGCGTCCCGGAGGGGCTGGCGCGGCTCGTGTCCGGCAAACCGCAGGTCATGCACGTGCCGGAACGCGCGCCGGAGACCATTCCCGACCTGCTCGCCGGGCTGCTCTCGCGCGGCCACCGGGTGCTCGTCGCCACCTCCGGGCCCGCCGCCTCCGCCGCGCTCCGCGCCGCCCTGCCGGAGGACCTCGCCGCCCTCGCCGCGACCGACCGGGCCACGGCCGCCCAGATCGTGGAGGCGCTCCGCACGGCGGAGCCCGACGCCGAGGCGGCGGCCGAACGCGAGAGGGCCGCCGAGCGGCGCGTCGACGAGCTCGCCCGGCGCGTCGACGACGCGGCGGGCGAGCCGGCGCCGGACCGCCGCGACGAGGACCCCGAGCTGTCCTGGCTGCCCGTCCGCCCGGACATGCCGCCGACCCCGCCGATCTCCCGGTCAGAGGCCGCCGAACTGGTCGTCCTCCTCGCGGAGGAGAGCCCCGAACGCAAGGCCCGCACGGCGCAGCGCGACGTCGACCCGGGCGCGCTGCCGAGCGCCGCCTACGTCCGCACCCTGATCGAGGCGGAGATCGCCGCCGCCGAACGCGCCGAGCGCGCCAAGACGGACCTGTCCCGGCGCCTCCGCGACGGCGACCCCACCCTCCTCGCCCGCCTGGACGGCGACGCCTCCGTCGTCGCCGCCGCGCTGCACGACCTCGGCCTGGACGGGCACCCGAGCGGCTGGAACCCCGCCGACCTCGCCGCCCGCGCCTTCGGGGACGCGCTCGCCGAGCGCCGCCCGCTCATCTGGGCCCGCGTGTCGGAGATGACGTCCCGCGCCCAGTGGGCCGAACGCGCGCTCGCCGAGCTCGGCGCCCACCGCGTCGACCTGCCCGCGGACGCCGACCTGCGCGGCCTCGCCGCGGCCGCCCAGGACCTGCGCGCCCACCTGGCCGGCGGCGGCACGCTGAAGCGCGGCCCGCTGCGCTCCGCCGCCCAGCGGCAGGCCGAGCCGCTCCTCACCACCGTCACCGTGGACGGCGCCGCGCCCACCACGCCCGAGCTGCTCGACCTCGTCCACACCGACCTCATGGTGCGGATCACCTGCCGGGAGCTCCAGTACGTGTGGGAGGCGGCGGGCATCTCCTTCCCGGCCGACCTGCCGCCCGCCGAACGCGTCGCCCGGTTCGTCCGCGCCCACGCCCGCCTCGCCCGCGTCGGCGAGGCCATGCGCGCCATCGACTCGACGCGCCGCCTCCTGGAGCGCAACGGCTTCGCCATCGTCCTGGAGCACCCGGTCCAGTGGCACACCTACGCCTCCGACCTCCGCAACGCCCTCGAAGGTCTCGGCGTCAACCGCGCCGGAGCCGACCTCGACGCCCTCCGCGACTCGATAGCCCCCGCCGGCGCCGACGATCCCCCCGAACTGGCCGCCGCCGTCGAGGCCATCGACGCCCGCGACGCCGCCGCCTACGGCCGCGCCCTCGGCGCCCTCGCCGAGGCCCGCCACGAGCGCTCCCTCCAGATCCGCTGCGACGAGCTGCTCGCCCGCGTCCGCGCCGTCCACCCCGACCTCGCCAACCTCATGATCGCCACGGACGGCGACGAGGCGTGGCAGGCCCGCACCCGCCGCTGGGACGACGCCTGGGCGTGGGCGCGCCGCGCCGGTGCCGCCCCGCCCGCCGCCGACCGCGCCCGCGCCGAGCTGGCCGCCGCCGAGGAGGAGCTCGACGCGGCCCGCGCCGCCCACACCGGCGCCCGGGCCTGGACGGCCGCCGTCGCCCTCGCCGACGTCCCCGCCTGGATCCTCCCCCTCTGGCGGATCCCGGACGTCCTCCCGCCCACCCCCGACTCGTTCGACGTCGTCATCGTCGACGGTGAGCACGAGGCCGGTGCGGAGGCCCTCTTCCTGCTCTGGCTGGCCCCCCGCGCCATCCTCGTCGGGCCCGCGGGCGCGGACCTGCCGGCCCCCGAAGGGCCGCTTCCCGCCACCCGCCTCCCGTCCCACCTCCACGAGGCGATCACACCGACGACCCCGCTCTTCAGGGCTCTGACCCACCCTGTACCGGCTTCCCCGCGCGACACCGTCCCCGACCCCGGCACCAAGACCACGCCTCCTCGGCC
>NZ_JBIQHY010000034.1:30192-31433 GCF_044508335.1 Actinomadura sp. | reverse complement strand
GCCTGCCGCCGCGCCCCGGCCGCGTCCGCCCGGACCCGAGCCGCGCCCCGCCGCGCCGGCTCCGCGCGCCCCCGCGCGGGGGCCGGCCGTCCGCCGCCCCGACGAACGGCACGCGCCGTCCCCGGCACCGCGCGGCGACGTCCCAGGACGCGCTCCTCAGCCGGCCCCGCGACCGAAAGCCCTGCCCCCGGTTCCGGAGGAGCCGCCTGCCGCCGCGCCCCAGCGCCTGGACGCACCCGGCCGGAGCGCACCGCCACCGCGTCCGAGCACCCCGGCGCCCGCCCCGAGCGCGGAGGCCCGGCAGGCGGAGGCGGCCCGCGAGCCGCGTCCGCCCGCGCCGGTCCGCCCGCGCGAGGAGGGAGGCGGCCCGGTGCCCGGGGCGAGCCAGCCGCCGGCGCGCCCCCGCACTCCTCCGCCTCCCGTCCCTCCGCCTGCCGCCGAAGAGCGGCCGCCGGAGCCCCGGCCTCCCGTGCGGCGGCCCGCGAATGCCCCGCCGCGCAGGCTGGACGCGCCGCGGCTCGATCCCCGCGAGGACGAGCCGCATGAGGGCGCGCCGCATGAGAGCGGCCTACCGCCCCGGCGGCTGGACGCCGTGAACCGGGCGCCGCACGCCGAGGAGCCGGGCCGTGCCGCGCCGCCCCGGCGCCTGGACGCGGCAGGACGGGACCGGCCCGAAACCCGGGGCGAGCCGGAGCCGTCCGACATCCCCTCGATCTGGGGCAGGCCCGGCGCGAGACCGCTGGCGCCCCCGGCGCCTCCGGAGCCCCAGGCACCGCCTGAGCCGCAGGCGTCGCCGGAGCCGGCGGAGACGCGGGAGCCGGCGCGGAAGGCGGCTCCCGCGCAGGTCCGGCGCGGGCAGTCCATCGCCGGCTACAAGCGCCCCGAGCTGGTCGAGATCGTCGGACGCATCGCCGAACGCGAACCCGACCTCACCGATGACCAGATCGTCGAGCTGGTCGCGCGGCTCCTCGACTGCCCCGAGGACGAGGCGCTCCTCGTCGGCGCCCGGCTCCGCTTCGCCGTCCAGATGTACCGCCAGCGGCCCCGCTGACCGCGGAGAGGCGCCGTGCACAGCCCGGAATCGGTGAAGGCGCTGCAGGAGCGGGCGGCCCGCGCCCAGCCGGCGGAACGCGTCGAGGACGTCGGCGGATAGTGGCTGCGCCTCGCGCCGCAATGCTCGTGGTGGGTGGGAACGGTCCTGCCGCACGGCGGCGCCGGCCCGGACGACGTGCGCCGCAGGG
>NZ_JBIQHY010000034.1:0-30092 GCF_044508335.1 Actinomadura sp. | reverse complement strand
GTGGGAACGGTCCTGCCGCACGGCGGCGCCGGCCCGGACGACGTGCGCCGCAGGGCGGGCGTTTTCAGCATGGCGACTCTTCCCCGTGCGCGCGGAAAAGGCGCCGCCCGCAGCGTGCTCGCCGCGTTGGCGGACTGGGCCGCCGAAAATGGAGCCGACCGCATGTATCTCCAGGTCGAGCACCGCAATGTTCCGGCTTTGCGGCTCTACGGGCGGGCGGGCTTCACCGGGATTTCCACCTACCACTACCGGAGCGTTGACGGTCGCTTTGGACGGTCCGAACGTGATCGCGGCGGCCGGGGTTCATAAGAGGACAAGGCACCTCGCTGAATTCGCACACCAATGTCAGTGGATGTCTGTACAAATGTCATGTGACGGAGTGGGACGAGGAGGCGCTGGCGCGGTTGCGGGCCGCCGCTCATACCGGCGACGGGGACGCCGGGGTGCTTCGAGGGCGTCCGCTCCGACCGGTGCTCCAATACGCGGGCGATGTGCTCATCGCCGCGCTCGCCAAGGGCGGGGCCGATGCGCGACCGGCTCGCGAATGCCTCGCCGAACTGCGCGAACGCGATTCTCCCGGCGACGCCGAACTGGCCGCCGAACTCGCCGCCGCGCTCGGCGAGCGTCCCGCCGGACCGCTCGCCCCGCTGCCCGTCGATCTCGGGGCCGTGGCCGCGGCGATGGACGGCGGCGACCAGGTCCTCGACCTGGCGCGCGGCGACGTCCTGCACTCCGACGACCTCCCTCCCGCCGACGAGGCCGGCGAGCCGTGGGGGAGCGGGAGGTGGCTGCCGATCCCGCCGGCCGCCCTGCCGGAAGGGGAGGACGCCCGGCGGGGAGCGGCCCGCAGGTGGCTCGCCGGCGAGGGCTACCGGCCCGTCCCCCGCCGCCTCTAGAGGGCGCCTCTAGAGGGCGCCTCTAGGAACCGGGCCGCACCAGCGGGAACGGGATCGTCTCGCGGATGCTGCGCCCCGTCAGGGTGATCAGGAGGCGGTCGATGCCCATGCCCATGCCCCCGGCCGGCGGCATCGCGTACTCCAGCGCGCGCAGGAAGTCCTCGTCGAGCTCCATGGCCTCCGGGTCGCCGCCCGCCGCCTGCAGCGACTGCTCGGTGAGCCGCCTGCGCTGCAGGATCGGGTCGATCAGCTCGGAGTAGGCGGTGCCCAGTTCGAGGCCGAACACGATCAGGTCCCATTTCTCGGCGAGCCGCGGGTCCGCCCGGTGGGGGCGGGTCAGCGGGGACGTCTCCGCCGGGTAGTCGCGCACGAACGTCGGCGCCGTCAGGTCCTCCTCGACGAGGGCCTCGAACAGCTCCTGGACGATCTTGCCCTGCCCCCACTGCGGGTCGAAGTTCACCCCGAAGCGCTCCGCGAACCCCTGCACGGCCGCGAGGGAGGTGCCGGGCGTGACCTCCTCGCCGAGGGCCTTCGACACCGACTCGTAGACGGTGATCTCCTGCCACGGCTCGGCGAGGTCGTACTCGACGCCGTCCCGGACGACGACGGTGGTGCCGAGGGCGGCCAGCGCGGCGTCCACGACGAGGGAGCGGGTCAGCGCCGCCATCGTGTCGTAGTCGCCGTACGGCTCGTACGCCTCCAGCATCGTGAACTCGGGGTTGTGCTTCGGCGAGACGCCCTCGTTGCGGAAGTTGCGGTTCAGCTCGAAGACGCGCCCGACACCGCCGACCAGGAGGCGCTTCAGGTACAGCTCGGGCGCGATCCGCAGGTAGAGCTGCATGTTGTAGGCGTTGATGCGGGTCGTGAACGGCCGCGCTGTGGCGCCGCCGTGGACGGGCTGCAGCATCGGCGTCTCGACCTCGAGGTAGCCGCGGGCGCGCAGCCCGTCGCGCACGGCGGCGATGGCGTCGCCGCGCATCCGCAGCATCCGGCGGGACTCGTCGTTGACGATGAAGTCGACGTACCGCTGCCGGACGCGGGCCTCCGGATCCGACAGCCCGGAGCGCTTGTTCGGCAGCGGGCGCAGGCATTTCGCCGCCAGCGTCCACGAGGAGGCGAGCACCGACAGCTCCCCGCGCCGCGAGGTGGCGATCTCGCCGCGCACGCCCACCTGGTCGCCGAGGTCGATCAGCGCCTTCCAGCGCCGCAGCGACTCCTCGCCGAGCGCGTCCGCGGTCAGCATGACCTGCAGGTCGCCGGTCTCGTCCCGCAGCGTGGCGAAGACCAGCCGGCCGTGCTCGCGGGCGAGGACGACCCGCCCCGCGATCGCCGCGGACACGCCGGTGCGGGTGTCGGGGGCCAGGTCCGGGAACCGGGCGCGGACGTCGGCGGCGACGTCGGTGCGTTCGCAGCCGAGCGCGTAGGGCTCCATCCCGGCGGCCCGGATCTGGTCGAGCTTGGCGTGCCGCACCCGCTCCTGCTCCGACAGCCGGCGCTGCGGGGCGCGCGCCGCGTCCGCCGCCTCCTCGATCTCGCGGATCTTGTCGACCAGCTCCGTGGACGGGACCATGGCGGCGGCCCGGTCCAGCTTCGGGCGGTTCAGGCTCGGCAGGAACCCCTCGGCCCGCGCGTAGGCGAGGCCCAGCCGGATCAGGTGCCGGCCCTGCGTGTAGCAGATGAAGCGGGGCCGCCAGTCCGGCAGGTACTTGGCGTTCGACAGGTACAGCGATTCGAGCTGCCAGAACTTCGACGCGAACGACAGGAAGCGGTAGTAGAGCCGCGCGACCGGCCCGGCCCCGATCTGGGAGCCGCGCTCGAACGCCGACCGCAGCATCGCGAAGTTCAGCGAGAGCTGCTGCGCGCCGACGGCGGCGGCCTTCTCCGCGAGCTTGGCGACCATGTACTCGTTCAGGCCGTTCTCGGCGAGCCGGTCGCGGCGCATCAGGTCGAGCGACAGCCCGGCCCGCCCCCACGGGACGAAGCTGAGCAGCCCGCGCAGCTCCCCGTGCGCGTCGAACGCCTCGACCATGACGCAGTGCCCGTCGGTGGGGTCGCCGAGCCGGCCGAGCGCCATGGAGAAGCCGCGCTCGGTCTCCTCGCCGCGCCACGCGTCGGCGCTGCGGATCAGCTTGGCCATCTCCCAGCCGGGGATCTGCGAGTGCCGCCGGATCCGGATCGTGTACCCGGCCCGCTCCACCCGCCGGACGGCCTGCCGGACCTGCCGCATCTCGCGCCCGTCGAGGTTGAAGTCGGTGAGGTCGATGATGGCCTCGTCGCCGAGTTCGAGCGCGTCGAACCCGTGCCGCTTGTAGATGTGGGCGGCGCGCTCGCCGACGCTGACCGCGCCGGGGATCCACGCGTGGGCGCGGCACTCCTCCAGCCACGCCTCGATCGCCTGGTCCCACGATTCGGGATCGCCGAGCGGGTCGCCGCTGGCCAGCGAGACCGAACCCTCCACCCGGTAGGCGATGGCCGCCTTACCGTTCGGTGCGACCATGACGTCCTTGTCGCGGCGCAGCGCGAAGTAGCCGAGCGAGTCCTGGTCGCCGTACTCGGCGAGCAGGGCGCGCGCCGCGAGCTCCTCGCCGGGGGACAGGACGGGGTCGCGCCGCCCCGGCTTGAACAGCGCCCAGAACGTGGCGATCAGCAGCCCGGTGCCGAGGACCCACAGGATCGCGTCCACCCAGAACGGCACCGACACGTCGATCGGCTTGCCGGTGACGCGCGGCCCGAGGACGGTCTGCGAGATCGCGTACAGCGGGTGCGTCCAGAAGTCGCCGCTTGAGTTCCGGTCGGTGACGGTGACGAGGAACGTGCCGATTCCGCAGGTCACGACCAGGAGGCTGGTGAAGACGAGGGTCGCGAGCCGGCGGTTGGCGCGGTCGGGCAGCGTGGTGAACTGCCCGCGCGCGGCGATCAGCAGGCCGAGCACGGCGAGGTACACGCCGGCCGTGACGATCAGCCCGATGGGCGTGGAGATCTCCGGGTTGATCAGCGTCGTCAGGACGGCGGTGACCGCGAGCGCGGTGGGCAGGCAGAAGATCAGGACGAGGATCCGCCAGGCCGCCTTCTTGCGCCGCCGGACGCCCATCGACAGCAGGATCCACAGCAGCCCGATGGGCACGCTGGGGAACCAGCCGAGGTACCCGATCCAGCGCAGCGCCCAGATATCGGCTATCTCGAGGATGAGACCATAGGAGACCCACGCGAGCAGCGACAGGATCCCGGAGAGTCGGGTGTACCAGAAGAAGATCGTGGGCGCGGCCTGGATCAGCCGGTCCCACTCGCCCCGCAGGCCGCCCTGCGAGCCTCTGTCGGTCATGGTCCCCCGGTCCGGGTGTGGTATGGGCCTCTCCTTTTTACCGGCTGTCACGTCGACCACGCTTTCGTCCGCGCCCGTCCGCCCGGCGAACCTGGGGTGCG
Source organism: Actinomadura sp. (assembly GCF_044508335.1). Classification (NCBI taxonomy): domain Bacteria; kingdom Bacillati; phylum Actinomycetota; class Actinomycetes; order Streptosporangiales; family Thermomonosporaceae; genus Actinomadura; species Actinomadura sp. Next base: position 25,773 of record NZ_JBIQHY010000034.1, on the reverse strand, counting down.
TGCCGGACGTCGTACGGGTAGGGGGATGCTGCTTGCAAGCTCGGTCCAAGGTTGTCAGCAAAAGTCGATATGGTCGCGGATATGCCAAATGAACCCACCGGTGAGCGGTTGCTCGCCCGCCGCTACCGCCTGGTGACCCAGGTCGGGCGAGGCGGCATGGGGACGGTCTGGCAGGCGCACGATGAGGTCCTCGGTCGCGACGTTGCGGTGAAGGAGGTCATCCTCCCGCATGGTCTCACCGATGAGGAACGCGCCGTGCACCACAAGCGCACGTTCCGTGAGGCCCGCACCGCCGCGCGGCTCGGCCATCCGGGCGTCGTCACGGTCTACGACGTCGTCGAGGAGGACGGGCGGCCCTGGATCGTCATGGAGCTGATCAAGGCGCGCTCCCTGGACCAGGTGATCAAGCAGGAGGGGCCGCTGGAGCCGCGCCGCGCCGCCGAGATCGGCCGGCAGATGCTCGCCGCGCTGCACGCCGCGCACGGCGCCGGCGTCCTGCACCGCGACGTCAAGCCGAGCAACGTGCTGATCACCGGTACCGGGCGGATGGGCGAGCGCGCGGTCCTCACCGACTTCGGCATCGCGACCGCGTCCGGCGACGCCACGCTCACCCAGACCGGCCTGGTGATGGGTTCGCCCGCCTACATCGCGCCCGAGCGCGCGCGGGGCCGCGTCGCCGGCCCCGCGTCCGACCTGTGGTCGCTCGGCGTCACCCTCTACGCGATGCTGCACGGCCGGTCGCCGTTCGAGCGGCCCGAGCCGATGGCCGCGCTGGTCGCGGTGATCTCCGAGGAGCCGGAGCCGCCGGAGAAGGGCGGCAGGCTCATCCCGGTCATCGAGGGGCTGCTGCGCAAGAACCCCGACCAGCGGATGGACGCGATCGAGGCCGGCGCGCTGCTGGACGACATCGTCCGCCAGGAGACCGTCGACACCCAGCGCACGATGGCCGTCGAGTTCTCCATGGACGAGCTGGCGAGCCCCGAGACCACCGTCCAGGACTCCTCCTACCGGTCGCAGCCGTACGCGGAGGCGTACGCCGAGCCGTACCCGGAGACCTACGCGCCCGACCAGCCGCTCCCGGACGAGATGGACGGCTCCGAAGGGCGCCCCGGCACCCCCGCGGCCGCCGCCGCGGCGGACCCGGAGGCCCGCCCGGACCAGCTGACCAGCCTGGACCTGCCCGCCGCCAGAACGCGCGCGGCCGACCCGGCGAACCCGGGCGAGACCGCGCCGGACCCCGACCGGGCCGGCTCCTGGCGGTCCGGCCCGCGCACGCAGCCCGCCGGGGCCGTCGCCGCCGAGCAGGGGCCGCCCGAGCCGCCGGGGCCGGCCACGCACTTCCCGCCGACGACGCACCCGGCCGTGCGCCCGGCGCTGACCGCCAACCGCAACGTGCTGATCGTCGCCGCGATCGTGCTGGTCGTCATCGTGGTGGTCGCGGGCATCGCCTTCGCCAACGGCGGGGGCGGGAAGAAGAAGGGCGCGAGCGCGCCGCCGGAGGGCGGCACGACGCCGTCCGCCCCGGCCGCGTCCGCCAAGCCGAGCGGCTCGCCGGCCGGTTCGCCGGGCAGCGGGGGGCTGCCCGCCGGGTTCACCGTGCACAAGGACCCCAGCGGCTACCGGCTGCCGGTCCCGAAGGGCTGGACCGGCCCCGAGCGCAAGCAGGGCGGCGACTACTTCTACTCGCCCGACCGCAGGATCTACCTCCAGATCGACCAGACCGACGACCCGGGCGACAGCGCGATCGGCGACTGGCGGCGGCAGGAGCGGGGCGGCGCCGGCTTCCCCGGGTACCGGAAGATCCGGATCGCGCCGACCGGCGACCACCCGCCCGTCCCCGACACCGGTGACGGCGACGACTCCGCCGACTGGGAGTTCACCTACGACGGCGACGGAGGCCGGGTGCACATCCTCAACCGCGGGTTCGTGACGCACGGGCACGGCTACGCCATCCTCCTGCGCGCCCCCGACGCCGAGTGGGACAAGGTCTACCGGGACCTGCAGCCGGTCTACCGGTACTTCGAGCCCGCGGACGACTGATGGAGGGGCGTCTCCTCGCCGGCAGGTACCGGCTCGAATCCGTGGTCGGGCGCGGCGGCATGGGCACCGTGTGGCGCGCCCGCGACGAGACCCTCGACCGGGAGGTCGCGGTCAAGGAGGTCGTGCTGCCCGCCGGGCTGAGCGACGAGGAGCGCGAGAACCGGCACCGCCGGACGCTGCGCGAGGCGCGCGCGTCGGCGCGGCTGAACCACCCGGGCGTGGTGACCGTACACGATGTCGTGGACGAGGACGACCGGCCGTGGATCGTCATGGAGCTGGTACGGGCCCGTTCTCTCCAGGACATCGTGGACGAGGACGGCCCGCTGCCGCCCGGCCGCGCCGCGGTGATCGGGCGGCAGATCGCGGGCGCGCTGCGGGCGGCGCACGCGATCGGCATCCTGCACCGGGACGTCAAGCCCGCGAACGTGCTGGTCGCCGACGACGACCGGGCCGTCCTCACCGACTTCGGCATCGCGCAGCTCGCGGGCGAGGCGACGCTCACCGGCACCGGCCTGATCATGGGGTCGCCGGCGTACATGTCGCCGGAGCGGGTGAACGGCGACCCGGCGATCCCCGCGTCCGACCTGTGGGCGCTCGGCGCCACCCTCTACGCGGCGGTCGAGGGCAGGGCGCCGCACCACCGCAGCGACGCGATGGCCGTCCTCGCGGCCGTGATGACGCAGGACGCCCCGCCGCCGAAGAACGCCGGGCCGCTCGCGCCCGTCCTCACCGGGCTGCTGGAGCGCGACCCGGTGCGGCGGCTCAGCGGCGAGAAGGCGGAGGAGGCGCTCAAGGCGATCGCGTCCGGGCACGCCGCCGGCCTGGCGGCCGCGCAGCTCGCGGCGGGCGAGACCACGGCCGCGGACGGGGCCGCCGTGGGCGGGCCGGATGCGGGCGGGACGGATGCGGGCGGCACGGCGACCCGGCAGGCGCCCCCGCAGTACGGGCCCGTTCCCGTCCCGCCTCCGCCCCCGGGCATGACCGCGCCGATCCCGCCGGACCCTGGCCGACAGTGGCCGCCCGGGCACGCGGGGCCGCCGGCGCCGTCCCGGCGGTCGCCGATCCCGCCGATCCTCGGGGGAGTCGCCGCGGCCGCGGTGATCCTCGCGGTCGCCGGGGTCGTGCTCTGGGCGAACCGCCCGCCCTCCGGCGGGACGGCCGCGACCCGGTCGCCCACCGCCGTGGCCAGGCAGTCCACGCCCGCCGCGCGGGAAACGCCGCGCGGCACGTCCGCGTCCACGCCCGGGTCGTCGTCGGCTCCGGGCACGGCGCCGCTGCCGCCCGGCCTCGTCCGGGCGGCCGGCCCCGGGTTCACGATCGGCGTCCCGCCCGGGTGGCGGCGCTCCGAGCAGGGCGACAGCGTCATCTGGACCGACCCCGCGTCCAGCGCTTACATTCAGGTCGACCGGACCGTCTGGACGGGCGACCCCTACGGGCACTGGGTCACCTGGGAGCAGGAGGCCATCGCGGACGGCAAGCTGAAGGACTTCCGGCGGGTCGGGGAGATCACCCGCACGGAGGTCGCCGGGCACGCGGCCGCCGACATCGAGTTCACCTGGACGCGCGGCACGGGGCTCACGCGCGCCCGCGACCGGGGGGTGAACGCGGGCGGCCGGCCCTACGCGGTCGTGGTGGCCGTTCCCGCGTCCCAGTGGAACAAGAGAGAGCCGCTCGTGAAGAATGTGCTCGACACGTTCCGTCCCTCCGGGGTGGGATGACCAATGGGGGGACTCTTCCGACATGACACAGGCACGTCTGCTCGGTAACCGCTACCGGCTGGACGCGGTGGTCGGCCAGGGCGGCATGGGCACCGTGTGGCGTGCGCGCGACGTCATGCTGGACCGCGAGGTCGCGGTGAAGGAGGTCGTGTTCCCGCCGGGCCTCAACGACGACGAGATCGCCGTCCTGTACGAGCGGACGTTCCGGGAGGCGCGGGCGTCGGCGCGGCTCAACCACTCCGGCGTCGTGACCGTCCACGACGTGGTGCAGGAGGCCGACCGGCCCTGGATCGTGATGGAGCTGGTCCTCGCCCCGTCCCTGCAGGACATCATCGAGCGCGGCCCGATGGACCACCGCCGTGTCGCCGACATCGGGCTGCAGATGCTCGGCGCGCTCCGGCACGCCCACGAGAAGGGCATCCTGCACCGCGACGTCAAGCCCAGCAACGTGCTGATCACCGACTCCGGCCGGGTGGTGCTCACCGACTTCGGCATCGCGCAGGTGGAGGGCGACGCGACGCTCACGCAGACGGGCCTCGTGATGGGGTCGCCCGCCTACATCCCGCCCGAGCGGGCGCAGGGCGAGCGGGCGGTGCCCGCGTCCGACCTGTGGGCGCTCGGCGCGACCCTGTACGCGGCGGTCGAGGGCCGGTCCCCCTACGAGCGGTCGGACGCCATGGCGTCGCTGCAGGCCGCGCTGACCGAGCCGGTCCCGCCGGCGCGCAACGCGGGGCCGCTCGCCCGGGTGCTGGACGGGCTGCTGGCGCGCGAGCCGGTGAACCGGATGACCGCCGCGCAGGCGGAGCCGCTGCTCGCCCGGGTCGCGGCGATGCCGCCCGCCCGGCCCGCGCCGCCCCCGCCCCCGGTGCGCCAGGCGGCGGGCGAGACGGTGCTGGACGAGCCGTCCGCGCGCCGGCCGCCGGGAGGCCGGGACGAGGCGGCGGAGACCGTCCTCGACCCGGCCGAGCTGGGCGTGGTGACGCGGCGGGACCGCGGGGCGGTGACGCGCCGCGACCCCGGCGACCCCGCCCCGGTGACCCGGCGCGACTCGGGCGGCTTCGCCGAGCAGGGCCCCGCCGGCCGCGGCTTCGCGGATCGCGGCGCCCCCGAGCGCGGACCGGCCGACCGGAACGGCTCGCACCGCCCGCCGCCCGCGCGGCCCGGCCGGGACCGCGAGGCGCGCACGCTGCTGGAGACCGAGTGGGCGCCGCCGCCCGCCCGGACGACCCCGCCGCAGCCGTGGGAGCAGCCGGGGCAGTACTCCGGCTGGCAGCAGGCGCCGCCGGCCGGGGCGGGCGGGGAGCGCCGCAGGACGGTGCTCGTCGTCACGATCGCGGTGGTCCTCGTCGTCGCGGCGGTGCTGCTGGGCGCGTTCATCCTGCGCGGCAAGCTGCAGAAGGGCGCTCAGGAGGCGATGCCGAGCCCGGCGAGCTGCGCCCCGCCGGCGGTGACGGCGGGCTGCTCGGACACCACGTCCGTCATCACCATGTAGGGCAGCGTCAGCGGCGGCGGGTGCTCCGGCGTGAACGTCAGCGGGATGCCCAGCAGCTTGGACGACATCTTCGTCGTGTACATGACCACGTCACCGGTCAGGGTGAGCCTGGGGGTCCGTATCCGCGTGGTGGCCCCTCCGCGGGCGACGGTCTGGTCCACGTTCTTCAGGACGGCCGTGGACATGGTGAACTTCAGCGCCTTCACCGTCCCGCCCGCCGACGGCAGGGACGCGACGCCGTCGTAGCTGAGGCCCGACATCGTCAGCGAGTCGGCCCGCAGCGTCCCCGAGTCGGCGTAGAGGCGGGTGCCGCCGGCGGCCGTCTTCCCCTCCGCGGCGCAGGCGGGGTCCTTGCTCGACGCCAACTCCTGGATGAGTTCGCGCGCCTCGTCCTGCGAGAGCCCGGCGCCGTTGGCGGGGACGTCCGGGCACTGCGGCGCCGTCGTGGTGGACGTGGCGCTGGGCGCCGGCGAGGGGGTCGCGGCCGGGCCGGGGGACGCCGCAGGCGACGGCGTCGCCGTGGCGCCGGGCGCGGGTGCCGGTGCGGGCGTCGGGCTGAGCAGGTGGAAGCCCAGCAGGGCGGGGAGCGCGATGGCGGTCAGGCGCCCGCCGCGCTGCGCGTGCCGGGCGCCCGGCACGCGCGACCGGGGCGGCTGCGCGGGGGACCAGGCGAAGCCGAGGGCGCCGCCGGTCAGGCCGAGCAGCAACCCGACGAAGAACCCGCCGAAGTTGGACGTGAGGAACGACGCCAGCGACAGCAGCACGGCGAGGACGCCGTAGAAGCTGCGCTGGGCGGGCTGCGTCCACATGAGCACGCCGGCGGTGACGAGCAGCGCGCCGATCAGCCAGCTCGCCACCCCCGCCATGCCCTGGTGGACGACGAGCGGCATCGGCGCGAGCGGGACGGCGATCAGCTCCAGGCCGCCGAGGACGGTGAACACGCCGCCCCAGAAGGGGCGTGTCCGCCGCCACCGCCGGAACCCGCGCGGCCCGGCCCGGTCCGGTTCGGTCGGGTCCGGTTCGGTCGGGTCCGGTTCGGCCGGGTCCGGTTCGGCCGGGTCCGGTTCGGCCCGGTGCTGGTCAGTCCGGTAGTGCGGTTCGGCAGGGTTCATGGGCTCAGAAGCACTCGGCGCCGAGCTTCATGCTGAGGTCGCTCAGCTTGAAGGTGCCCGCGGTGGTCGCCCACGCGACCTGCCGCACGTTGCTCAGCTCGATCTTGGACGCCTGCTGGCCGAACATCCCCGCGGGCCCCTGGGCGCCGCGCGGGCCCTTGTCCAGGGTGCTGGCGTCCCGGCCGATCTCGATGTTGGAGAACTCGGCGTCGGCGTTCAGCTGCTCCACGTCCAGTACGAGGTCGGTGGCCTGGACCGGCTTGGCGCCCGTCCCGGCGGTCAGCCGCAGCGTGAACGGGCCGACCTTCACCGACTGGCACATGTTGCGGATCTGCGCGGACTTGATGCCGGAGATCTGCACCGGGTGCTTCTCCCCGCCCTTGCCGGCGTCGACCCCGCCGTACTGGACGAAGCCCGTCCCGGTGAGGGAGTCGGCGCTGACCTTGAAGCTGCTGCCGGACACGGCGAAGGAGGAGGCGATCGCGCCCTGCGCGGTCATGAACATCAGGGCGCCGGCGCCGAGCGCGGCGGGGGCTGCGATGGCCGCGAACCGCTTCCAGCGGACGCGGCCGACGGCGGGACCGGGGGAGTCGGACATGGGGGTTGCTCCTGGGGGTCTAGGGGTCCGGACGGACACGGCGATACCGGCCGATCTCGTGACGGTGAGTGCAAGTTACTACCAAGTACTTACTTGCGACAAACCGGATCACGGAGTCGCGAGGTAAAGAATATGGCGCTGACCTGCGAAGTCTTTTGAGCTCGATGTCAATAACGACCGGCGAGGTCAACTAGTATCAACTACCGAGTGTGATGGTCACGGGCCATAGATCCCGGGCCGCGGGGGCCGAAGGTCCCGAAACGGGCCGGCTCAGGAGCCGGCGGAGAAGGCGTCCAGCGCGAGGCGGAGCGCGCCGACGTGCTCGGCGAGGGCGTCGGCCGGCTCCCCGGACCGCAGCCGCGCGACGTCGTCCTCCACCTTGGACAGCCGCTCGTCGAGGGCCGCGAGCAGCCGTTCGCAGCCCGCCAGGGCGCCGCCGGCGTCGTCCCCGCCGAGGGTGCTGCGCAGCAGCCTCGCCTGCCGCTTCAGCTCCAGGTTGCGGCGGTGCAGGTCGACGAACACCGACACCTTCGCGCGCAGCAGCCACGGGTCGAACGGCTTGGTGAGGTAGTCGACGGCGCCGGCCGCGTACCCCCGGTACGCCTGCTCGCCCGCGCCGCCGCCGGCGGTGAGGAAGATGATCGGGATGTCCCGGGTGCGCGACCTGGACTTGATGTGCTCGGCGGTCTCGAAACCGTCCATCTCCGGCATCACGACGTCGAGCAGGATCAGCGCGAAGTCGTTGTTCAGCAGCTCCTTCAGCGCCGCCGCCCCGGACGTGACCGGCACGACCTCCACCGGCAGCGCATCGAGCACGGCCGCCAGAGCGGTCAGGTTCTCCTCGCGGTCGTCGACGGCCAGAATCCTCGTGTCGTTCGGCACCGGACTCCCAACGTCGATGGCGTGTCCCGTCCAGTCTGTCATGACCCCGCGGACGGCAGCACCGGCTTCGTCTAGGGCAGCCAGCCCGGTTTGACAAGGCCCGACTCGTAGGCGAAAACCACCAGTTGCGCCCGGTCGCGGGCGCCGAGCTTCACCATCGTGCGGCTGACGTGCGTCTTCGCGGTGGCCGGGCTGACCACGAGGCGGGCCGCGATCTCCTCGTTCGACAGGCCCTCCCCGACGAGCGCCATGACCTCGCGCTCCCGGTCGGTCAGGGCGTTCAGCCGCGGCGAGGGCGCCGGCTCCTTGGCCCGCGCGGCGAACTCGGCGATCAGCCGCCGGGTCACGCTCGGGGACAGCAGCGCGTCGCCGTCCGCGACCGCCCGGACGGCGTGCAGCAGCTCCACCGGCTCGGTGTCCTTCACCAGGAACCCGCTCGCGCCGCCGCGCAGCGCCTCGAACACGTACTCGTCCAGCTCGAACGTGGTCAGGATGACGATCTTCACGCCGTCGAGCCGCTCGTCGGACGCGATCCGGCGGGTCGCGGCGAGGCCGTCCAGGCCCGGCATGCGGATGTCCATCAGGATGACGTCGGGGCGCAGCCGGCGCGCCTGCGCCACCGCCTCCTCGCCGTCGCTCGCCTCCCCGACCACCTCGATGTCGGACTGCGCGTCCAGCAGCGCCCGGAACCCCGCCCGGACGAGCACCTGGTCGTCCGCCAGCACCACCTTGATCACTGTGCGCCCCTCACGTCCTCGCCGTCCTCGTCCAGGGGAAGCGCGGCCCGCACCCGGAACCCGCCGCCCGGGCGCGGCCCTGCGTCGAACGTCCCGCCGAGCGCGGCGGCCCGCTCGCGCATCCCGCGGATGCCGCTGCCGCCCGGCCGGTCGTCCAGCAGGGGCGCGCCCCGGCCGTCGTCCTCGACCCGCACCACGACCTCGTGCTCACCGTAGGCGATGGCGACCCGCGCGGTCACCGGCCCCGGACCGGCATGGCGGGTCACGTTCGTCAGCGACTCCTGGACGATCCGGAACGCGGCGAGGTCGGTGCCCGCGTGCAGCGGCCGCCGCTCCCCGGTGATCTCGGCCTCGACCGCGAGCCCGGCGGCGCGCGCCCGGTCCAGCAGCTCGTCCAGCCGGTCGAGCCCGGCGGTCGGGGCGCGCGGCGCGGTCTCGCCCTGCGACCGCAGCGCGCCGATCACCCCGCGCATCTCGGTGAGCGCCTCCTTGCTCGCGTCCTTGATGGCCGCGAGCGCCGTCCGCGCCTGCTCCGGATTCTGGTCGATGAGGTGCAGCGCGACCCCCGCCTGCACGTTGATCATCGAGATGTTGTGCGCGAGGACGTCGTGCAGCTCGCGGGCCATCCGCAGCCGCTCCTCGCTGGCCTGGCGGCGCTCCTCCTCGGCCCGGACCCGCGCGCTCTCGGCGGCCCGCTGCGCCCGCATCCGGACGAGCTCCGAGCTGACCAGCACCACCAGCGCCCAGCCGACGACGAAGCTCGACCCGCCGGGCGTCGGCTCCTCCACCGGGAACAGCCCGTCCTGCCCGCGCTCGGCGGCCGGGACGCCGATCAGCGCGGTGAGGGAGAAGAACGCCGCCAGCCCGAGGCCCGCCCCGGCCCAGGTGACCAGCCGGTGCCCGGACACGATCGCCGTCATCATCGCGACGACCAGCGCGAGCGGCGCCGGCCCGTAGGTGTAGGCGCGCAGGAAGTACAGCGCCGTCACCGCGGCGACCGCGCACACCGTGAACACCGGGTGCCGGCGCCGCAGCAGCAGGAGCGCCGGCCCGCCGAGCAGCAGCGCGAAGCCGAGCGCGTCGAGGTCGGTGTGCCCCATGCCGCCGGGGCCGCCGCCCCCGTGCTCCCACGGCGGGCCGCCGGACGACCCGTTCGCCCCCGTCCGGTCGCGCTGCGCGCCCAGCGACCCGACGACCTGGACGAACGCCACCAGGGCCGGGACGACCCACACCGGCCACGTGCCGGGCCGCGGCCAGTGCGCCCGGCCCGGACCGGGCGGCGGTGAGGTGCTCATGCCTGCACGGTAGGTCATCGGGGGCCGGCTCCACGTCGGCCTCGGGGAGTGCGCGCCCGTACTCCGCGCGGGGTACGCCGGGCGGTCAGCCGGTCCAGCGGACGGGGAGGTGGGCGAAGCCCCGCCGGACGCTGGAGCGCAGCGGCACCGGCTCGCCCGCCGGCTGCGGCAGGCCCGGCCGTTCGAGCAGCGCGGCCAGCATGGCGCGCAGGTGCACGCGGGCCAGCCGGGCGCCGAGGCACGCGCGGTACCCGTACCCGAAGCACAGGTGCGGCCGGGCGGCCCGGAGGAAGCGGTCCGGGCGGAACCGGCCGGGGTCGGGGAACACCTCGTCGTCGTGGTTCGCCGAGATGAGCGACAGCATCACGTGCTCCCCGGCCAGCAGCGGCACGCCGCCCACGGTCGTCGCGCGCTGCACGGTCCGCCGCACCTGGAGCACCGGCGTCCACCAGCGCAGCATCTCCTCCACGGCGCTGTCGAGCAGCCTGTCGTCGGCCTGCTCCTCGCGCAGCCGGACGTACTCGGCGGGGTGGCGCAGCAGCGCGTACAGCCCTCCGGCGAGGGCGTTCCGCACCGTCTCGGGCAGGTCGTTCGCGACCTCCCCGACGAAGTCGACCGTGTCGCCGGACGGGATGCGGGCGAGCATGGCCCGCGCGGGCGGATCCATGTCGATGAGGGCCGCGTCTCCGGGCGGCGGCGGGGCGTCGCCGCTCGCCGGGCCGTGCGGCGCGCCGTCCGGCTGCGGCGCGAACAGCCCGGGGTTCACGAGGGCGTGGTGGACGTCGCAATAGCGCAGCACGGCCCACGCGCCGGACCGCTCGGCCCCGCCGCCGTCCAGCCACACCACCGGCGTTCGCGACCGGAGCCGTTCGAACCGGTCGTAGGGGACCCCGCGGGCGTAGGTGTCCGCGCGGCCGAGGGCCCCGGCGTCGGAGACGGGTGACGCGCCTCGCCGTTGAGGCATGGGGGAACCTCCTCTCCGAGGCAGACGCTAACGCGTCCCGGCGGAACCCTGAAAGGTCCGGATTCGGCCGTCCCGCACGCGGTTTCGCCCGTCAGCCGGCGAGCCACTCCCCGGTCTCGACGCTGACCAGCCCGTGCCGGGCCGCCTCGATCACCGCCTCCCGCTGCGAGTGCACGCCCAGTTTGGACAGGACGCTCTGCACGTGGCTGCGCGCCGTGCTGCGGGTGACCCCCATCGCCTTGGCGAGCGCCTGCGTGGACTCGCCGCGCGCCAGCCGCGTCAGCACCTCCCGCTCACGCGGCGTGAGGAACTGCGCGATCTTCTGCGCGCGGCTGCGCGGCCGGGCGCCGCCGCGCGGCGCCGGCGGGCCGGCGACGACCTCGCCGTCGGCGACGCGGCGCAGCACGGCGAGGATGTCGCCGGCCTGCTGCCCCTTGTGCGCGAACCCCCGCACGCCCGCCGCGACGCCCGCCTCCAGCACCGGCTGCTCCAGGAAGCCGGTCAGCACGACGAACTTGGTGTGCGCGGCCGAGGCGCGCAGCCGCGGCATCCAGTCGAGCGCGGTGCCGGACGGGAACTGCAGGTCGATCAGGCAGACGTCGGGCTGCCTGGCCCGCAGCACCGGCAGCGCGTCGGCCGGGGAGTAGACCACCCCGACGACGCTGTGCCCGGCGTCCGCCAGCACCAGCGACAGCGACTCGGCGAAGACCGCGTGGTCGTCGCAGATGACCACTCTCATGGATGGGGCCGCCAGTCGTCGGCGAACGCGTCGGCGCCGCCCCGCGACGCGACCGTGTCCGGCGGCGGGGCCGCCGGCAGCAGCATCCGGACGCGTGCCCCGCCCATCTCGCAGGTGCGGATCTCCAGGCTGCCGCCGTAGCCGGAGATGAGGTCGTGCACGATGCCGAGCCCGAGCGACGCGAGGCCCGGCCGCGCCGGGCCGTGCCCCGGGCGGCCCGGGTGCGCGCCCCACCCGGCCCCGAAGCCGGGGCCGTCGTCGTCGACCTGGATGGCGATCCAGCCCTGGTCGGCGTCGACGCGCACGTCCACGCGCCCCGCCGCCACGCGGCACGCGTTGTCGAGGACGTTGCGGACCGCGCGCCACAGCGCCACCGGGTCCATGTGGGCCCACGCCTCGCACCCGGTGAAGCACACCTCGTGCGCGGTGGCGAGCCGCATGCCGGTGACGACCTCGGCGGTCAGCTGGTCCACCCGGAGCCGCTCGGGGCCGGGCAGCGGGCGGCCGGCGCCGTCGTCGTCCTCGTCGAGCCGGCGCAGCAGGTGGTCGAGCCACCGGGTCTCGCCGAGCAGCTGGTCGATGCGGGCCCGGCTGGTGTCGCCGACGTCGTCGGCGACGACGACGGCCGAGGCCAGCATGATGATCGTGCCCAGTTCGTGCCGGATGTCATGGCGGAGCCGGCGCCGCCACAGCACCTGCTCCCCCCGCCCGGACGCCGCCGGCCGGTCCCGCCCGCCGTCGCGCGCGCCCGCGAGCGTCCCCGCGCCCGCGGCGGCTTCCGCCGGGGAGGACCGAGCCCGCCCGTTGTTCATGGAGACCCCCCGTCCACTATTCCAGCACCCTATAGACCGTCACCCCGCCTCCCGGCGGATGTCCAGTCAATTGGCCGCAACAGACCCGTGCCTGACCAGAAGTGGACATGCCGAAGGCGAGCGTAAACTTCCTTCTTTGTCGAAGCGTCTCAGCCAATGTCAGTTCTGCCCTGAGACATTTCATTCATGCCGGTGGCGTAGCCGCTTTGCGCATTCCGGCGGGTGCGCCCCCGGGCGGCGCGCGGGACAGTATCCCCATGCCGACGGTCACATTTCTCGGACATGCGGGGGTGGCGGTGGACGCGACCGCGTTCCACCTGCTCGCGGACCCGTGGCTCGCTCCAACGGGGGCCTTTCTCGGAGCCTGGCACCAGTATCCGAGAAACGATCACCTGGATCTCGCCCCGATCCTCGACGCCGACTGGGTCGCCGTCTCGCACGAGCATCTAGATCATTTCGACCCGTGGGTCCTGGAGCGCCTTCCGGCGCGGACCCGGATCCTCATTCCGCGTTATCCCGGACCCGCCTTCCGGGAACGCATCACGGCCGCCGCCGGCGGCCGCCAGGTAATAGAGATCGAACCCTGGGGGAAATTCCCTCTTGACAATCGCGGGTCCTGGATCACCGTGATTCCAGAACTGTCGCCAATGTGCCACGATGCCGCCTTTCTCATCGTGGCGGACGGCCGCGGCATCCTGCATTGCAACGACGCCCGGCTCACCGCCGCGCAGGCCCGCCGCGCCAAGCACCTCGCGGGCGGCCGGCTCGACCTGATGGCCCTGCAGACCTCCGGCGCGTCCTGGCACCCCATCTGCTACGAGTACCCTCCCGAGGAGATGGCGAAGGTCTCCATGGCCAAGCGGATCTCCAAGCTCCGCGCCGCGCAGCGCCTCGTCCGGCAGACCGAACCGGAGCTGGCCGTCCCCTTCGCGGGCCCGCCCTGCTTCCTCGACGCCGAGGTCTCCCACCTCAACTGGGTCCTCGACCAGCGGGACGGCGCGTTCTGCGACCCGGAGGTCTCCACCGCGTGGCTGCGCGAGCACCTGCCCAAGCAGCGCTGGGACTACTTCCTGCCCGGCGACGCCGTCGACCTCGACACCGGCGACATCACCCGCGACCCGGTCTCCGCGGAGTTCTCCTTCGCCGACGCCGGCGCCTACCTCGACCGCTACGCCGCCGACCGCGCGGAGGCCATCGCCGGCGTCCTCGCCGGCTACCCGGAACCGGGCCCGGACCTGTTCGACCGCTTCAAAGCCCACTTCACCCACCTCGGCGGCCTGAGCGACTACTTCAATCGGCACATCGCCATGATCGTCCGGTTCGAGATCACCGGCCCCAACGGCGGCGTCTGGGACGTCGACTTCGCCCCCGGCGGCGCCACCGTCTCGACCGCCTCCCCGGACGTCCGCCCGCACTACCGGATCACCACCGCCGGCCGCTGGCTGGACACCGTCCTCACCGGCCGCATGGCCTGGGAGGACCTCCTCATCTCCTTCCGCCTCAGCCTCTACCGCGACCCCGACGTCTACAACGACTACCTGGTCGGCCTCCTCAAACACGCCAACGCGCCCGCCCTCCAAGCCGTCGAGGAGTACGAGACCGGCCGCGACGAGTCCGAGCGCATCACCGTCGCCTGCGACGGCGCCCGCTACGACATCCCCCGCTACTGCCCGCACGCCGGCGAAGACCTCTCCGTAGGCGCCGTCGTCCGCGACGGCCAGATCCACTGCCTCGCCCACAACTTCGCCTTCGACCTGGCCACCGGCGAATGCCTGAACGCAAGAGCCGCCAACCTGACCAGTAGAAGGGTGAGCTGAGTTTGCCCAGGGGGAGTGTTGACCCAGGGGGGCGACCCCCTGGGAACCCTTGATCGTGCGGGCTCGGGTTGGTGGCGCTGCGGCTCAGGCCGTGGACGTCCGGGCTTGGGGGTAACGGGAGGGTTACGGGGTGGGATTGGGTGGATCATGGTGTGTTAGGTTCGACCTGGGTTTTCTGGGGGTTGAAGGGGTGCGGGGCTTGGACCGCAAGAAGGTCGGCCTGTTGGCCGTCGCGTTCGTTCTGGTCGTCGGGGTGCTGGAAGTCGTGGCCGTCAGAGTCGGGTCGTTCGACTTCCCGGTGCCGTCCGGCTCGCAGCCGGCCATCGCCGACAAGGCGGGCGGGCACTAGCCGCGGGTGTTGCGGGCCCGGATGAGGGTCTGCAGGTCGGGGTGCTCGCCGCCCGTCGCGTCGGCGAGGGTGGGGCAGGCCCACTGGCCCTGGCGGCCCCACGAGTAGGAGATCTCCAGGGGCGGGCGCGGCGTGAGGCGGTCCCAGCGGGCGAGTATCCTGCGGAACTGCGTCTCCGTCGGCAGCCAGTACTGCTTGTCGCCGCTGGAGCAGCTCTGCCCGAACGTCTGCAGGACGGGCGCGATCCGGGTGCGCGGGATGCCGGCGGCGTCGGCCATCCGGACCATCCGGTCGATCGCCCCGATGTCGCAGTTCTCGCGGGCCTTGGACGAGCCCTTGCACGGGTACGGGTCGAGGCCGATCAGGTCGACCCCGACGCGTTTCGGGGTGAGGGGCTTCATCGGCCAGTCGGTGAGGGAGATGAACGAGACCTGGCCGGGCGCGTTCTGCTCCAGGTACTCGGCGCGGCGGCGGATCTCGCCCGCGACCTTCGGGCAGTCGCGGGTGTTCGGCTCGTCGGACAGGTACCAGCCGTAGACCTTCGGGTCGTGGCCGAACTGGGCGACGGCCCGCTTGAACGCGTCCCAGTCGAGTTCGAAGTCGCCGCAGGTGAAGTTGCCGACCCACAGGAGCGCCTGCATGCCCGCCGGGACGCCGGCGACGAGCGCGGCGTCCGCCTTGACGTCCACCAGGTCGTAGCCGAGGGCCCGGAGGCGGGGGTAGTCGGACGGCTGGGTGTTCAGCGCGATCCGGCGGGTCTTGCCGGCGGCGGGCGTGCCCGGCGAGGCCAGCGGCCCGCGGTACGGCTCGTATCCGGACGACCTGTGCTGCAGGAACAACAGGAACCCGGCCACCAGGACGACCGCGGTCGCGACGGCCGAGAGCTTGAACCGGGCGTCCCGGAAGTCCATGGTGTCTCCCCGATGGCGGGCGGTGTCAGGCCGCGGAGCCGGGTTCGGTGCGCTTCTCCTGCGGTTCCGCGAACGCGCCGGTGATCCGCAGGGGCGGGATCGGGATGCCGAGGATGTGCTTCACCGTGTCCCACAGCGCGCCGAACGTGGCGCGCATCGACGGGTCGCGCAGGTAGACGGCGTCGACGGCGACGCGGGCCGGGACGATCCGCTCGATGTAGTTGACGAGATCGACCTCCTCACCGGGCCCGAGGACGTCGAAGTCGCGGAACCGGACCTCCGAGACGCCGGTCAGGCCGGGGCGGTGGTCGAAGATCCAGCGGCAGTGCTCGGCGTAGTGCTCGGCGAGGTCGTAGGTCTCCGGGCGCGGCCCGACGAGGGTCATCTGGCCGCGCAGCACGTTCACCAGCTGCGGCAGCTCGTCCAGCGACCACTGCCGCAGCAGCTTGCCGACCTTCGTGAGCCGCGGGTCGCAGTTGGCGGTGACGGTGAGGCCGCCGACGCCCTGCCGCATCGTCCGGAACTTGTACATGGTGAACGGCCGTCCGCCCTGCCCGACGCGGGTCTGCCGGAACACGCCGGGGCCGGGGCTGGACAGCCGCACCAGCAGGTAGATGAGCAGCAGCGGGACGCTGAGCAGCAGCAGCCCGGTGAGCGCGCCGGCGATGTCCAGCACGCGGCGGGGCCGCGACGGGGGGACGCCGTCGGACGTGTCGACGGGACGGCTCACGAGCTCGGACATGGTCACCCCTTGTGTTTGACGTGCTGGAACCACACCAGCAGTGCGGCCGTGGTGGCGACGAAGGAGATGGACGTGGCGACGGCCGCGCCGATCGCGCCGTGCGTCGGGATCAGGATGGCGCCGAGGACGACGACCACCACGAGGCCGATGCCCTGTCCGGTCGACGCGGCGCCGGGCCGCCCCACCCCGTACAGGTAGGCCATGACGAGGCCGGTCACCCCGAACGTGACGACGCCGGCGAGCCGGATGTAGGTGGGCACGACCGCGTCGTCGAACACGTCCCCGAAGACCCAGGGCAGCGCGGTCCCGGCGATGAGCGCGAGCGGCAGCGCGGCCAGCGCCGACACGCCCAGCGCGGGCAGGATCAGGCGGGACGTGCGCTTCGTCGCCGTCTCCCGGTCCTCCTTGGCGAAGTCGGGGTACAGGACGTAGTTGACCGCGAGCCCCGGCAGCTGCACCAGCTCGGCGAACTTGCTGGCGACCGTGTAGACGCCGAGCACCTTCGGCCCGGCGAGCGCGCCGAGCAGCGCCATGTCGAAGCGGAGCTGCAGCAGGTCGATGAGCTGGCCGAGGTAGCCGCGGAACCCGTACCCGGCGATGGAGCGGCCGAGCCGCCGGTCGGCGCGCCCCCAGCCGGCGAAGAACCCGCGCCGGGCGAGCCGCCGCGCGATCCACGCCGCGGCCGCGACGTCGGCGAGCACGAGCCCGGTGATGAGCGCGCCGGGCCCGTACCAGCCGGTCAGGATCACCAGGTAGATCGGCAGGAACACGAACTCCTCGACGGCGATGGCGAGGCTCGCGCCCGGCTGGTCGTCGGTGCCCTGGAGCAGGCCCTTGCCGACCGACACGAAGCCCTGGGTGAAGGACGGCGCGGCGGCGGCGATCGTGACCCAGATCCCGAACGATTTGAAGAACACCAGGTAGAACAGGGGGCTGAGGGCCAGCCAGCCGATCCCGGAGGCCGTCGCGCCGATCACGGTGAGCCAGGCGAGCGTGGGCCGCACCCGGCTCTGGTCGTAGTCGGAGCGGGCGAGGAAGAACGGCGCCGCGCCCGGGAGCCCCGCGCTGGACAGCTGGCACAGCAGCCCCGGCAGGATCCGGACGAGGGTGAACGCGCCGACGAGCTTCGGCCCGCCGATCCGCGCGACGAGGATCGTCGCGATGCCGAGCGACCCGAGCGCCCCGATCCGTCCCGCCATGTTCCCCGCGACCAGCGCGACGAGCCGCCGCCGGAGCCGCGACTCCGGTGCGGGCGCGACGGCGGCGGGGGACTGCGTGTCGGTCATCGCGCTTCCTCGCTTTCACGGGTGGGGCCGCCGGGGGGCTCCGCCCGGCCGAAGCAGTCGAGGGCGGCGATCAGGCCGAAGAACGCCCAGCCGTGGCGGTAGTGGAGGGTCTCGTAGAACAGCCCGGAGACGAGGAAGACCGCGACGAGCGCGCCGAACAGCTCGGGCCGCGGGACGAGCCGCGCGTACTCGGCGGTCAGGGCGCCGCGCCGGGCGATCCGCACGCACTTCAGCAGCAGGACGAACACCAGCGTGATGAGCGCGACGCCGCCGAGGAAGCCGCGTTCGAGCACGGACGCCACGTAGTCGTTGTGCGCCTCGCGTACGTAGGTCTCCTGCCGCACCAGCATCTGCTTCTCGGTCTGGCCCGGCCCGATGCCCCACGGGTGCGTCTGGTCGTCGATCATCTGGATGGTGGTGGCGAGGACGGTGCTGCGCGAGTTGGTGCTCTCCCCGGTCGTCCGGCCGATGGAGTCGCGCAGGATCGGCGACGCCTGGCTGGCCCGGTCCAGCAGCGGCTGGACGTTCACGGTCGAGACGACCGCGGCGGCGCCGCCGCCGACGAACACGGCGAGCGCGCCGACGGCGACGGCGTGGTGCGCCTTGCCCTCGCGGAACAGCCGGAACAGGTAGCCGAGCAGGACCGCGACGCACAGCGCGAGCAGCCCGCCGTTCGAGCCGGTCAGCAGCTCGGCGGCGATCAGCACGCCGCAGACCGCGAAGCGCCGCCGGGCCGTCTCGGGGAAGCGGCTCGCGCGGGCGATGAAGAAGACGCAGATGAACCAGTTGGACGCGTAGTTGGCGTCGCCGAAGGTGAACATCGCGCGTTCGCCGTCGACCTGCTTGCCCGACAGCGCCTCGATGCCCAGCACGAAACCGACGATCATCACGACGGCGTAGAACGTGCCGATCCACACGAACGCGCGCAGCGCGAGGCGCAGCAGGGACGCGTCGCGCCCGAAGTTGGCGATGGCGACCGCCCACAGCAGGACGAACAGGTCCTTGGCGAGGGTGAGCCCGCCCGCGTCGTTGACCACGGCCGCGATGCCGCCCGCGATGATCGTCATGAGGGTCGGGATGAGGAACGGCCACCGGATCGGCAGCCGCCGGGTGCCCGCCCACAGCAGCAGCGTCGCGGTGACGCCGACGAGCACGAGGTCGGGCAGGCCGGTGTTGCCCGGCCCGGGCGCCAGCCCGGCCGGCATCAGCATCGGCAGCGAGGCGATGCCCGCGACGATCATGACCGCCGGCAGCCGGGTGCGGCGGGTCAGCGGCGGCGGCGCGGGCGGCGCCTCGGTGATCGCGGTCATGGGCGCGCGGAGCTCCCCCGGTAGACCTCGTCCAGGACGGTCCCGAGGTGGGCGGGCGAGAACCAGTCGCCGACCCGCGCGCGGGCGCGTTCCGCCATGCGGGCCGCGGCGGCCGGGTCGTCGAGCAGCGCCGACACCGCGGCGGCGAGCCCGTCCGGGTCCTCCGGCCGGACCAGCATCCCCGTCTCACCCGCGAGGACGAGGTCCTGGTTGGACGGGACGGCGGTCGCGACCAGCGGGACGCCCGCCCCGATCGCCTCGACCAGCACGCACGGCAGCCCCTCCCACCGGCTCGCCATCGCCATCACGTCGAACGCGGGCAGCACGTCGGCGACGTCGCCGCGGTGCCCGAGCCAGCGCATCCGCTCGGCGACGCCGAGCTTCTCGGTGAGCTCGGCCAGCTCGTCCGCCATGGGGCCGCCGCCGACCCACAGCCCGAACACGTCGTCCGGCAGCCGGGCGATCGCCTTCACGAAGATCTCCGGGCCCTTCTGGAACGTCAGCCGCCCGATCGACCCGACGACCTTCACGCCGAGCGGCAGGTCGAGGCGGCGGCGGGCCTGCGCGCGGGAGCCGGGCGCGGCGGCGTAGGCGTCCACGTCCACGGCCGGCCAGGACAGCCGCACCCGCTCCGGCGTGGTCAGCCCGAGCCGCAGCGCCGTGGTGACCGTCTCCGACCCGATCGCGAGGAACGCGTCGGTGCGCTTGGCGGCGATCCGTTCGAGACGTATATATACGCGTCGCCGCGGCCACGACTGGAACTCGTTGAACGGGAACCCGTGCCAGGTGTGCACGATGCGGGGCACGCCCGCGCGGGCCGCCGCGATCCGCCCGATCACGCCGCCCTTCGCGCTGTGCGTGTGGACGACGTCGTACCGGCCGTCCGCGAGCACGCGGGTCAGCGTGCGCAGCGCGGCCAGGTCGTCGCGCGGCGAGATCTGCGGCACCAGCGGCCCCACCTGGACGATCTCCATCCCGGCGGCGTGCGCCTGGGGGGTGAGGTCACCGGCGGCGGCGTTGGCGACGGCATCGTCCCCGTAGAGGACGCTGTTTCCGATGGACGCTGCCGTGCTGTCCATGCCGACGCCGCCGGTGACGATCGCGCGCTCGTAGCCGCCGTCGGGGAGGGCCAGCGCGCCGTTCAGCGCGACCTGCCCGGCCCCGCCGTTGAAGCGGGTGATCACCGTGGCGACTCTGAGCTTCCTCGTGGTACTCAACTGGCACACCTCACAGGCCGGGCGGGTCGGGGCTGCACTGCGCGCCGCAGAGGCAGGGCGGCGCGGGCGGCGGGGGCTCGGCGGGGTCGGGCCGCCGCACCGGGTGGTATTCGGGCAGCAGCCGGCGCAGCAGCAGCCGCACCGCTTCGTCGTCGCCCGCCCCGGCCGCCGCCTCCAGCTCGTCCAGCAGCTGCGGCAGCCCGGCGGGCGGCGCGGCGGGCCGGGTCGCCCAGATCTTCGGGTGCGCGGTGCGGATCCGGCGCTCGGAGTCGGCGAACGCCTTCTCCGCGAGCTTCTCGCCGGGCCCGAGCCCGCTGAACCGGATCGTCACCTCCGGCAGCCGCAGCTGCTCGGCGTACCGGTGCACGAGGTCGACGACCGGGACGGGCCGGCCCATGTCGAGGACGAACGTCTCCGCCTCCTCCGCCATCGCCGCCGCCTCGATCAGCAGCCCCGCCGCCTCCCGCACCGTCATGAAGTGGCGGGCGACCTCGGGGTGGGTGATCGTGACGACCTCGCCGGAGGTGATGCGGTGCGCGAGCAGCGGCAGCAGCGACCCGGTCTCGCCGATCACGTTGCCGACGCGGACGGCGGCGAAGCACGTCGGGCCGGGCGTCGCGGTCCGCAGCAGCAGCTCCCCGAGCCGCATCGTCGCGCCGAACACCGAGGTCGGGTCGGCGGCCTTGTCGGAGGAGACGAACACGACCCGCTCCGCCCCGTGCCGCACCGCCGCGTCGATCACGTGCCGGGTGCCGAGGACGTTGTGCGCGACGCCCCGGCACGGGTCGCGTTCGACGTCCGCCAGCTCGTTGCGGCCCGCCGTGTGGAACAGCAGGTCGGGGCGGGCCGCCTCGATGACCTCGCCGACGCGCCGCTCGTCGCGCACGTCGGCCCGGGCCGGGATGGCGTCGGCCAGCTCGCCGCTCAGCCGGGCGAGGCCGTCGCCGTCCCGGTCGAGCAGGATCAGCGCGGCCGGTTCGAGCCGCCCGACCTGGTGGCAGAGGGCGCGGCCGACCGTCCCGCACGCCCCGGTGACCAGCACCCGCCGGCCGCGGACGAGCCGCCGCCCGCGATGCCGCGCCATGACCACCTCGTCCCGCCCCATCAGCAGGGCGAGCGGGCTGACCGGGACCGGCGCGGGGGTCCCGATGCGGCGGCGCGGCAGGAACCGTCGCACGGTCAGTCCCGGGTCCGCGTCCGCAACGCCTCGGTGAGCGCGGCGACGACGCGGTCGACGCCGTCGTCCGTCAGCCCCGGGTACATCGGCAGCGACAGCAGCTCCTCGCCGACCCGGTCGGTCACCGGCACCCGCGCGCACTCCTCGGCGCCCAGGATCTCCTGGTAGGCGGTCATCTGGTTCGCCGGGATGAAGTGCACGGACGTCGCGACGCCCGCCGCCTCCAGCTCGCCGCTGATCGCGTCGCGGTCCGGGACGCGGACCTGGTAGAGGTGCCAGGCGTGCCGGATCCCGGCCAGGTTCCGCTGGGGGAGGACCAGGCCGGGGAGGTCCCGCAGCGCCGCGTCGTAGCGGGCGGCGATCTCGGCGCGCCGCTCCTGCCAGCCCGGCAGCGCCGCGAGCTGCGCCCGCCCGATCGCCGCCTGGACGTCGGTCATGTTCGCCTTCAGCCCGACCCGTTTGACGTCGTACCGCCAGCTGCCGCCGGGGAGGTAGCGCTTCCAGGAGTCCTTGCTCATCCCGTGCATCCGCATCGCGCGGACCCTGTCGGCGAACTCCCGGTCGCTGGAGGCCACCGCGCCGCCCTCGCCGATCGGCAGGTTCTTCGTCGCGTAGAAGGAGAAGCACGCGGCGAACGACTCCGCGCCGACGTTCCTGCCGCCGCGCGCGGCGCCGGGGCCGTGGGCGGCGTCCTCGACGACCCTCGTCCGGTCGAGCCCGGCCGCCTCCGCCAGCGCGGCCACGTCCACCGGGTACCCGCCCTGGTTCTGGACGATCATCGCCGCCGGGGCGGCGCGCCCGGCCGCCGCCTTCACCGTCTCCGGGCTCGGCACCAGCGTGTCCTCGTCGATGTCGACCAGCACCGGCCGGTGCCCCGCGTGCAGGATCGCGTTGATCGCGCCGCAGAACGTCAGGCTCGGCGTCAGCACCGCCGAACCGGGCGGCAGGTCCAGCGCGCGGAGGCACAGCTCCAGCGCGGTCGTGCACGATGCCACCGCCACGACGTGCGCGGCGCCCAGGTGGTCGGCGAACTCCTGCTCGAACGCGGCGGTCTGCGGGCCCGTCGTGATCCAGCCCGAGTCGAGCACCTTGACGACCGCGTCGGACACCTCGCCGGCCACCGGCGGGACCGTGAACGGAACGGACGAACTCATCTGGCTACCCCCTGCTCTTCCGGGACGCGGAGACCTTCCGGGACGTGGCGACGACGCCGAGCAGCGGCCAGCCCGACGCGGCGACCAGATCGCGGACCGTCTCCAGCCCCGCCACCCGCGTCACCGGCCCGACCGCCACGACCACGCCGACCACCTCGTCCGAGCCCGGATCGACGTCCTCGAACGCGTGCACATGACAGAGCCGGCGCACCGGAACCGGCTGGGTGACCTCCGAGGGCGACACCTCGGACTTCTTCGTCATCACCGCGGTGCCGCCGGCGCGGACCACCGAGGTGCTCTTCTTCGTCCCGCCCGGCCCGCTGCTGTTCAGCGACGGCCCGCCGCCGCCGTCGTCGCCCGGCTCGTCCTTGTTCCCGGGCCGGGCCGTGACGACCTTCGTGTCGTCCCCGTACACCGCGGACGCCACCGCCGACACCAGGTCCGCGGGCAGCGGTCCGGGCGCGCCGACGAGCGTGACCCGCCCGACGCCCTCCTTCTTGGCGGCCAGCCGGATGCGCCGCCCGAGGTCGGCGAGCTGCGCCGGCCCCCGGTCGGCCCAGCCGAGCAGCGGCACCCCGAGCCGCCGGGCGACCCGCCGCTGCCCAGGGATCGTGGGACGGACCATCTCCGTCACCACCGCGATCAGGATCCCGCCGATCAGCCCGACCAGGCCCGCGATCGACGCCATCATGACCACCGGGTTCGTGCGCGGCGCCAGCACCGCCGGCTGCACCACCGACGCCGTGCCCGCCGTGGACAGCTGCGTCTGCAGGTCCGAGCGGTTCGCGCGCAGGTCGGTCAGCTCCGCCTGCACCCGCTCCCGCTCGTTCGCGGCGCCGATGTCGGGGTTCGGCTGCGCGTTCGCCCGCCGCGACAGCGGCCCGAGCTTCTTCTCCAGCTCCCGGACGCGCTTGTCGATCTGGTCCATCTGCTGCGTGATCGCGCCCTGGTTGGAGGTGTTGATCTCCTTGACGACCGCGGCGCCGATCGCGTCCGCGAGCCGCCGCGCCACCTCCGGGTCGGGGTCCTTCACCGACAGCTCGACGATCGTGGACGTGCCGAGCCCGGTCACCTCGATCGCCTTGGCGACCTTCAGCGTCGAGCGGTCGACCCGCTGCTGCCGCAGCACCTCGGTGAGCAGGTTCTCGCTGGTCGCGAACGCCTTCACCTGGCTGACCACGATGGACACGCCCGCGTCCCCGGGGGCGGCGTCGGTCGCGCGGCTGCTCGCCTGCAGGCGCGACTTCGCGACCGACGGCGGCTCCTGCCCGCCCATCACCAGGCCCACCAGCACCAGCGGGACCACCGTCATGACCAGCAGAAGCGCCCAGTAGCTGCGAACCACCCGCGCCGCGACCTCGTCGATCTCCACGATCTTCCCTCCGGGTTCGTCACGGCGAGCGTAAGGAGGGGCTTCAGCGGAGCAATCGCCCAAACGACGACCCCGGACTACGCCTTTTGCACCAGGGGCGCCGGCGCCCCGGGAGTCAGCCGGACGGCCGCATGCCGGCCCGCATCGCGAGCGTGATCGCCTCCAGCGCCGAGTGCAGCCCGAGCTTCGCCAGCAGGTTCTGCGTGTGCGTCCGGACGGTGTTGGCCGACAGCCCGAGCCGCTCGGCGATCTCGGCGCGCCCCAAGCCGTCCACCATGCACTGCAGCACCTCGCGCTCCCGCGGCGTCAGCTCCGCCAGCAGGCCGGAGCTCTCGGCCCCGCCGCCCTCCCGGACGAGCCTGCGCAGCACGTCGCCCAGCACGTCCGGCGGAATCCACCCGCCCTGCCGCGCCGCCGACCGGATCACCCGCGCCACCAGATCGGCGCTCTCGGTCTTCTCCAGCCAGCCGACCGCGCCGCGCCGGACGGCCTGCACCATCGCGTCCGGGTCGCTCATCGCGGTCAGCACGACGACGCGGACGTCCGGGTGGTCCGCGCGGACCCGGTCCAGGACGTCCAGGCCGCTCTCGGCGCCCAGCATCAGGTCGAGGACGAGCACCCGGGGGCGCTCGGTGGCGGCCAGCGCGAGTGCGCGCCGCACGTCGGCGGCGATCGGCAGGATCACCAGATCGGGCTCGCGCCCCAGCCGCGCCGCGAGGGCCTCGGCGAACAGCGCGTGATCGTCCACGATGAGGACGCGGATCGGTTCCATCCACCGACCATGACCGCTGCGCGCGCCGGGCGGATCCTGCAAACGCTGTACTCCGTCCGGACCCGGCCGCGGGGGAGGGTCGCGTGCGCGGACGCACTCGCGCCGCGTCCGGTTCACCGGCGTCCTAACCCGGTCACCTTCCGTGCGGGACATTGACCGTCCGCGACCGCCTGCGGATCCTGTGCGTGTCATTTCAGGGGACGCACTGGCCTGCAGGGGATGCCACATGAAAGTGCTGATCACTGGGGGAGCCGGGTTCATCGGCAGCACGATCGCCTCCGCCTTCGCCGAGCGCGGCGTCACGCCCGTCGTGCTCGACAGCCTGGTCACGGGCCGGTCCGAGTTCGCCGCCGGCAAGATCTTCTACAAGGGCGACATCGGCGACGGCGACCTGGTCGACGAGATCTTCCGCGACCACCCCGACATCGCCGCGACCGTCCACTGCGCCGCGCTGATCGTGGTGCCCGACTCGATGGCCGACCCGCTGCGCTACTACCGGGTCAACCTGTCCAAGACCCTCGACCTCGCCGGCCACCTCGTGCGCAACGGCTGCGACCGGATGATCTTCGCGTCCACCGCCGGGATGTACCGCCCGGAGCCCGACCTCTCGGTCACCGAGACGTCCTTCCTCGAACCGCAGAACCCGTACACCCGCTCGAAGATGATGGCGGAGCTCCTCCTGCAGGACTTCTGCAAGGCCTACGACTTCCGCGTCATCTCGCTGCGCTACCTCAACCCGATCGGCGCCGACCCCCGGCTGCGCACCGGCCTGCAGAGCAGCAAGCCCACGCACGCCCTCGGCAAGATGATCGAGTGCCACACTCTCGGCGTCCCCTTCAAGATCACCGGAGTGGACTGGGAGACCCGGGACGGCACCGCGATCCGCGACTACATCCACGTCTGGGACATCGCCCGCGCCTTCTACGAGGCCGCAGCCCGCTTCGACTCGATCATCCCGCCGGTCGGCGACCACCCCCGGTACGAGGTGATCAACCTCGGCACCGGGGACGGCACCACCGTCCGCGAGCTGGTCGCCGCCTTCCGCGAGGTGGTCGGCGACTCCTTCGTCGCCGAGGACGCCCCGGCCCGCCCCGGCGACGTCGTCGGCGCCTACGTCAAGCCGGACAAGGCGTGGGACCTCCTCTCCTGGAAGCCCGAGTACACCATCGAGGACGCCATCCGCCACTCCCTGCAGTGGGCCGAACGCCGCCGCGACCTCGACGTCGCCTAATGGGAGCTACCGGGTCGGCCGCCGCTGGCAGACTCGGTGCCTGGTA
>NZ_JBIQHY010000153.1:0-15791 GCF_044508335.1 Actinomadura sp. | reverse complement strand
GAGCGCGGCGTGCACGGGGTGCTGCGCGCCGGGCGCGGCGGCGCCGGCGGCGTGCCGGGCGACGGCGGCGAGGACGGCGTGCGTGTGCCGGGCCGTGCGCGACTTGGCGGACGCCCGGGTGCGGGTGGGCGCCTTCGCGACCGGCGCGGTCCGGACGCCGGAGATCGCCCCGGTGGCGGATGTCCCGCCGTGGGCTCCGGCGCCGACCGGCCCGACGGCGAAGCCGAGCAGGCCCAGCACGACGACGAGCAGCCGGGCGCAGGGCAGGAGGGGATGCCGCGAGTCGCGCATTCCGCCCTCCCTGCTCGCCGGGGCCCGCCGTGCGTCCGGTCGTCCAGGCCAACCTAGCCCACGTTCCCCGGACCGGAGACGCCCTTCCCTTTACACCGGCCGCAACACGGATGCCCATTGCCGTCAAGTGACCCGGCGTGACATTGCCATTACCCGCTCGGCCGCATACGGCCTTACCAGCAGACACTGGATGGTGTCCCGATCCGGCCAGATTGAGATCGGCCGCCATCCATTGCCGGGCGGTTCAACGCGAATTACTTTCGCGTATGCCCACCCCGAACCGGACAGAGGAGTATCCGGTGGCACGTATCAGACAGACCGCGATCGTCGGAACCGCCGCACTGGCCGTCCTCGCCGCGGGGGTCGCCCCCGCGTACGCCGCGGGCACGACCATCCGCAAGGGCTCGGCCACGGCCGACGCCTACTCCGGCAACGTCCAGGCCTCCCTGCTCGGCACCGCGACGGTCTCCACGTCGATCGGCAGCGGGTCCTGCAGCGAGTCGACGATGACCGGCTCCATCAACAGCGACGGCACCGGCCTCACCATCGACAGCGCGAACTTCAGCGGGACCGGCGGCGGACCCTGCTCCGGCAGCGTCAGCTCGACGATCCAGACGCAGAACCTGCCCTGGACGGGCGGCGACGTCGTCTACGACTCCGGTCACACCGGCGGCCGCGACGCGGCCGTCACGATCAGGAACTTCAGCGTCAAGGCCACCGTGAACATCTTCGGCGGCATCACCTGCGTGTACGGCGGCAACCTCACCGCCAACGGCTTCAACGGCGACAACGCCGCGCGCCCCGTCACGAGCAGCAGCGACGCCCAGGTCGGCGTGCAGAACGCCACCGTCAGCAAGACCGGCGGCAGCTTCTTCTGCCCGGGCACCGCCACCGTCAGCGCCACCTACGCGCTGCGCGGCGAGACCAACGCCGGCTCCGGCACCTTCGACCAGGCCCTGTACGTCACGGACTGATCGGAAGAACGCTCCCAGAGAACCGCTCCCACATTCGCTCCCACCAAGGACACGCTCCCAACACGTGCTCCCATGAGAAGCGGGCCGCCCCCTGTGCGCGGGGGCGGCCCGCAGCGGTCTCGTCCGCGGGACGGCCCGAGGTCAGCAGCCGACGAGCTGCGCCGCGAGGAACGCCTCCACCTGGCTGATCGAGATGCGCTCCTGGCTCATCGAGTCGCGCTCCCGGACGGTGACGGCCTCGTCCTCCAGGGTGTCGAAGTCGACGGTGACGCAGAACGGCGTGCCGATCTCGTCCTGGCGGCGGTAGCGGCGGCCGATGGCGCCCGCGTCGTCGAACTCCACGTTCCAGTTGCGGCGCAGCACCGCGGCGAGGTCGCGGGCCTTCGGCGACAGGTCGGCGTTGCGCGACAGCGGCAGCACCGCGACCTTGACCGGGGCGAGCCGCCGGTCGAGGCGCATGACGGTGCGCTTCTCCATCTTGCCCTTGGCGTTCGGCGCCTCGTCCTCGGCGTAGGCGTCCATCATGAACGTGAGCGTGCAGCGGTCGACGCCCGCCGCGGGCTCGATCACGTACGGGGTGTACCGCTCGCCGGACTCCTGGTCGAAGAACGACAGGTCGGCGCCGGACGCCTTGGAGTGCGTCGTCAGGTCGAAGTCGGTGCGGTTGGCGATGCCCTCAAGCTCGCCCCACTCGCTGCCGACGAAATCGAACCGGTACTCCACGTCGACGGTGCGCTTGGAGTAGTGCGACAGCTTCTCCTGCGGGTGCTCGTAGAGCCGCAGGTTCTCCTTGCGGATGCCGAGGTCGACGTACCACTGCATGCGCTCGTCGATCCAGTACTGGTGCCATTCCTCGTCGCTGCCCGGCTTGACGAAGAACTCCATCTCCATCTGCTCGAACTCGCGGGTCCGGAAGATGAAGTTGCCGGGCGTGATCTCGTTGCGGAACGACTTGCCGATCTGCCCGATGCCGAACGGCACCTTGCGGCGCGCGGACTGCTGGACGTTCAGGTAGTTGATGAAGATGCCCTGCGCGGTCTCCGGCCGCAGGTAGGCGAGGCCGGACTCGTCCTCGACGGGGCCGAGGTAGGTCTTGAGCAGCCCGTTGAACATCTTCGGCTCGGTGAAGGAGCCCTTGACGCCGCAGTTCGGGCAGCTGATGTCGGCCAGGCCGTTCGCCGGCGGGCGGCCGTGCTTCTCCTCGTAGGCCTCCTCCAGGTGGTCGGCCCGGAAGCGCTTGTGGCAGGACTGGCACTCGGTGAGCGGGTCGACGAACGCCTGGACGTGGCCGCTGGCCTCCCAGACCTCGCGCGCCAGGATGACGCACGAGTCGAGGCCGACGATGTCCTCGCGGCCCTGCACCATGGACTTCCACCACTGGCGCTTGACGTTGTTCTTCAGCTCCACGCCGAGCGGCCCGTAGTCCCAGGAGGCGCGGAGCCCGCCGTAGATCTCGCTCGACGGGTAGACCAGGCCCCGCCGCTTGGCGAGGTTGACGATCGTGTCCAGCACATCGGAACGGCGTGCCATCTAATCTTCTCCATCCGGCTGGCGGTCGGCGGGACAGTGAGTGCGCCGCCGGACCCCGCGGAAGCGGCGGGCGGCGGCGAGTGTGATCCCCGGTGCTAGCCCCGGCGCGGTCGTCGCCGGCGCCGGAGAGCATTCCCCAGCTTAGGGCACACGGGCGGTGCGGAAGGCGCTAGTGAACACGTCCGTCCACGATGTTGCTGTCGATGTTGAGCGTGACGCCGCCGTGCTTCTCCTTGTGGCCGCCCCGGTACTGCTTGATGCGGCGGTGCGGGGACCACCAGCGGTCCGGCAGGTACGGGTCCTTGTAGACCGAGGCCCTCCCGTTCCAGTTGGCGAACCAGACGCAGGCGGGCTTGCTGATGCCGGTGGCCCGTCCGACGTCCCGGATGCCGGACTTGGCGCTGCTGTAGAGGCACGGGACGTAGCCCTCGTCCGCCAGCTGCTTCACCCATCGGTCGACGAACCGCAGGACGGCGGCCTTGCACGCCTTCTTCCCGCTGTCGTACGCCTCCATGTCGAAGTAGAGCGGCGCGCCCTCCGGGATGCCGAGCGCGCCGGCCCTGCGCGCGGCGTCCACGGCGGCCTTCGCGCCCTGCGCGGCGGCGTTCTTGCGGGTGAAGCGCTGCGGGCGGCTGCCGCACGGCGCCTGCAGGCCGACGTAGGTGGGCGTGATCCGGTACCCCATCGCGCGGACCCGCCGCACCCAGGACGCGGTGAGGTTGGGCTGCGCGCAGCCCCGCGCCGCGCCGCCGATGTAGATGTTGGTGACCTTGAAGGACGGCCGCCACGCCTTCATCGTCGCGAGCGACGGCGCCGTGCACGTGTCGAATCCCTTGCCGCGCACCCAGGGGCGGTCCGGGGCGGCGTCCCGCGGCGAGCCGGCGGCGGGGGCGTCCCGGCGGACGTCCGGCTCCGGCGCGGCCGCGGGCGGGCGGGGCGCCGCGGTCCACTTCGCGGAGAGCCGGGCGCCGCGCAGCACCCGCTGGAGCCGGCCCGGGTCCTTCCCGTACACGCCGGTGATCGCGACCCCGGCCTCGGGGAGGGTGAGCCGCGTCTCGTGCTCGGCGTTCGGCGCGACGGTGATGGCGGCGAGCCTGTCGGCGTGCACGACGGTCCGGGCGCCGCGGCCGTCTCCGGCGGGCTCGATGTGCAGGGCCTCGGTGCGGCCGACGACGCGGGCCGGGCAGTCGGGCTGCGGCCCGGGCCGCCCCAGGTAGACGGCGTGCCGGTCGTAGCGGACGCAGCGGGCCGGGTCGGCGTCGAGCCGGTGGACCCGCCAGCCCGCCGGGACGGGGACGCGCAGCCCCCGGTACTCGACGACGCGCGGACCCGCGGCACCGGCGGGCCTCGCTCCGGTCAGCGCGGCCGCGGGGCGTGCCGCGAGCCGCGCGCCGTCCGCCCCGAGGACGGCGAGGACGGGAGCGACCGCCGCCGCCCCGGAGAGAAGACTGGACAGGACGGTGTGGCGCATCGCATCTCCCCCCGGCGACCGAGTGATCGTGCAGGGGCAAAGATGACCATGGTCGGCGCGGCCGAAACCGGGCCGGGGCGCTTCTTGCCCTGCGGTTGCCCCGCTCCTGAATCAGGCGGGCCCGGCCGAGCTGACGACCTCGTAGGCGCCGGGCTCGTCCACGGCCATGACGGCGAGCGGCATGAACTGGAGCCGGACCTCGTAGGCGCCGAGCGCCCGCCGGTAGTGCCCGGCGCCGTCCCACTCGGTGACGAGCGCCCACAGACCCGGGTCGTCGACGGTCCGGGCGAGGCGCCCGGAGCGGAATCCGGGGCTCGCGGACAGCGCCGCCAGCACCGCGTCCATCCGCTCGGCGAAGCCCGCGGCCTCCTCGTCCGGGACCCGGTACCGGGTTATCGCGATCATCCGTCCATCCTGGCAGCGGGCGCTCCGCGTCCGGCCCCCGGGTCGGCGCCGCGCGCCGCGGGGCCGGGCGCCCCTCCCGAGGATGGAGCGCACTCGGTTACGTTGGGGCCCGTGGAGACGAAGGATGAGCGTCCCGGCGGCCTGCGGGCCGCCATCGAGCGGCGGAGCGCGGCCCCGGTGGTGTTCCTGCACCGGCTGCCGCGGTGGGTCCTGCTCGTCGCGGTGTTCGTGCTGCTGGTGATCGGCATGGCCGGGACGGGCTGGGTCGCCGCGGCCGGGCTGCTGGTGCTCGCCGCCGCGCTGGGCTGGTTCGCCTACCTCAACTGGCCCGCGCTCGACGGCTCGGGACGGCTGCTGCGGATCGTCGCGCTGGGGGTCCTGACCGCTTTCGCCCTGGGACGCGGCATCGGACGGTTTTGACAACCGTTTTCATCTTCGTCCATAATCGCCGTGTGTCCCGCCTCCGCTCCCTTCGCGCCCTCCCGGCGGCCGCCCTGGCACTGGCCGGGCTCGCCGCGGGGACGGCGGGCTGCGCCGGCGCGCAGGCCCGCGTCCCGCCGGGCAAAACCGCGGTGGTCGCGTCGTTCTACCCGATGGCGTGGCTGGCCGAGCGGGTCGGCGGGGACGACGTCTTCGTCCGGACGCTCACCCGGCCCGGAACCGAGCCGCACGACCTGGAGCTGACGGCCCGGCAGGTCGCCGACATCGAGGACGCCGACCTCGCCGTCTACGTCAGGGGCGTCCAGCCCGCCGTGGACGACGCCGTGGCCGAGCACGCCCGGGGCAGGTCGCTGGACGCCGCCTCGCTCGTGCGGACGCTGCCGCCGCCGGGCGAGACCGACGACCACGAGGCGCACGACGGCGTCCGCCACCGCGAGGCGCCCTACGACCCGCACATCTGGCTCGACCCGAGCCGCATGGCCGCCGTCGCGACCGCGCTCGGCGACCGGCTGGCCGCCGCCGACCCCGGCCGGGCGCCCGGCTACCGGCGGCGCGCCGCGGCCGCCGCCGGCGAGCTGACCCGCCTCGACCGCGCCTTCCGGGACGGCCTGCGGACGTGCGCGCGCCGGGAGATCATCACCGCGCACGCGGCGTTCGGCTACCTGGCGGACCGCTACGGGCTGCGGCAGCTCCCGGTGTCGGGGGTCGACCCGTCCGGCGGGCCGTCCCCCCGGCGGCTGGCCGAGCTGACGCGGACGATCTCGGCGACCGGCGCGACGACGGTCTTCACCGAGACGCTGGTCAGCCCGAAGACCGCCGAGGCGCTGGCCCGCGAGGCCGGTGTGCGGACCGCCGTGCTCGACCCCGCGGAGGGCGTCGGGGACGGCTCGTCCGACGACTACATGACGATCATGCAACGGAACCTGCGGACCCTGCGTCCCGCCCTGGAGTGCTCATGAACCGCCCCGCTTCGGACACGCGCGAGGAGGACGCGCCCGAGCAGGCCCCGCCGCCGTTCGCGATGGCCGGCGGGACGGTCCGCCGCGACGGCCGCGAGATCCTCGCCGGCGTCGACCTGCGGGTGGCGGCGGGCGAGGTGCTGGCGATCCTCGGGCCGAACGGCGCGGGAAAGTCGACGCTGGTCAAGGCGCTGCTCGGGCTGGTCCCGCTGTCCGCCGGCCGGACCCTGATCTACGGCGAGCCGCCCGCCCGGTTCCGCGGATGGCACCGGATCGGGTACGTCCCGCAGCGGCTCCCGCTCGGCGGCGGCGTCCCGGCGACCGTCCGGGAGGTCGTGGCGTCCGGGCGGGTGGCGCGGCGGTCGCGCTGGCTGCCCGCCCTCGGCGCCGGCCGGGCGGCCGACCGCGCCGCCGTCGACCGCGCCCTGCGGACCGTCGGGCTCGCCGAGCGGGCCCGCGACTCGGCGCACCTGCTGTCCGGCGGCCAGCAGCAGCGGGTGCTGATCGCCCGCGCCCTCGCCGGCGAGCCCGACGTGCTCGTGCTGGACGAGCCGACCGCCGGCGTGGACGCGCGCAACCAGGCGGCGCTCGCCGCCGCCCTGCACGACCTGGCCGGAGCCGGGCGCACGGTGGTCCTGGTGGCGCACGAGCTGGGCCCGGTGGAACCGCTCGTCACCCGCACGATCGAACTCGGCCACGGCCGCGTCGTCCGCGAGGCGGCCCGCGAGACCCTGGGGAGGACCGCGTGAGCGAGATGCTGCAGTACGACTTCATGCGCGTCGCCCTGGTGATGGCGGTGCTGATCGGGCTGACCGCGCCGGCCGTGGGCACGTTCATGGTGCAGCGCAGGCTGTCGCTGCTCGGCGACGGCATCGGGCACATCGCGCTGACCGGCATCGGGCTGGGGCTGCTCACCGGCGCCTCCCCCGTGCTCGGCGCGCTGGCGGTGTCGGTGCTCGGCGCGGTGGCGATCGAGCTGCTGCGGGCCCGCAGCCGCAGCGGCGGGGACGTCGCGCTCGCGCTGCTGTTCTACGGCGGCCTCGCGGGCGGCGTGATCCTCACCAACGCCAACGGCGGGGGGTCGGCGACCCTGCAGTCCTACCTGTTCGGCTCGATCAGCAGCGTGACGGCGGCCGACCTGTACGTGGTCGCGGGGCTCGCCGCCGCCGTCCTCGCGATCATCGCGCTGTTCGGCCGCGAGCTGTTCCTGCTGTGCCAGGACGAGGAGGTGGCGCGCGCGGCGGGCCTGCCCGTCCGGTTCCTCAGCGTGCTGATCGCCGCGACCGCCGCCGTCACCGTGGTGATCTCGATGCGCGCGATCGGGCTGCTGCTGGTCAGCGCGCTGATGATCGTCCCGGTCGCGGCGGCGCAGCAGCTCGCCCGCGGCTTCTGGGGGACGATGGCGGCCGCGATGGGGATCGGGGTGCTGTCGGCCGTTTCGGGCCTCACCGGGTCCTTCGAGTACGATCTGCCTCCAGGCCCCTCGATCGTGCTGCTGGCGCTCGCGGCGTTCGCGGCCGCGGTCGCCGGGGGCTCGGTGGTGCGCCGCAGGCGCGCCCGCGCCGGCGCGGCGGGCGACGCCGTCCCCGCCGGAACCGGCGCGGAGGCGCGCGTGGATGCCGAGGCGGAGGTGCTTGGGGGATGACGACGGCCCGCCGGGACGCGGTACGGCAGGTGCTGGCCGGCTGCGAAGGGTTCCGCAGCGCGCAGGACATCTACGCCGACCTGCGCGCCGACGGCTCCAAGATCGGCCTGACCACCGTCTACCGGGCGCTGCAGGCGCTCAGCGACGCCGGCGAGGTCGACGTGCTGCGCACCGACGAGGGCGAGGCCGTCTACCGCGCCTGCCGCACCGAGGAGCACCACCACCACCTGGTCTGCCGCGACTGCGGCCGGACGATCGAGGTCGAGGGACCGGCCGTGGAGCGCTGGGCGGACGCGATCGCCGCCGAGCACGGCTTCACCGGCATAACGCACACCGTCGAGGTCTTCGGCACGTGCCCGGACTGCCCGGCCGAGCCCCGCTGACCGGCGCGTAAAGCCCCGGTAAAATCCGGCAAGACTCGCACTTCACACGCCGCGTAGGCAATCCTTGGCAAATTGTGACATCTACTTGCGAGTAGCCCTATGTCATAAATGTCCCGTCGCCACGGCAGGCCCGACGGCGGGCCCCCGGGGGTGCGTGGCGCCCGCACGAGAGGGCGTACATGACAAGACGGGCGTTCACCAGCCGAAGAACCGTGCTCCTGGCTTCGGCGACCCTGCTCGCGACCGCCGGCACCGCGGTGCCCGCGTCCGCACGGCAGGCGCCGTCCCCGCCGACCCCGCGGCAGGCCGCCGAGCGCGCGCTCCACGCGCTCACCGCGCGCGCTCCCGAAGTCCGCGCCGGGACCGGCCAGGCGTTCCACGTCGTCCGGGTCAGCATGGACCGGGACGGCACCTCCCACACCCGGATGACGCGCACCTACAACGGCCTGCCGGTGCTCGGCGGCGACGTCGTCGTCCACCAGTCCGCCGCCGGCGCCTGGCGCGGCAGCAGCGGCACGCTCGCGAAGGCTCCCGCCGACTCCAGCCCCGAGGTCTCCGCCAAGACCGCCCAGAAGCGCGCCGTCACCAAGCACCGCAAGGCCGAGGGCTCCCCCGCGCTGGTGGTGGAGGCGCGCACCGCCGACCACAAGCCGCGCCTCGCCTGGCGCATCCAGACCGTCGGCACGCAGGCCGACGGGACGCCGAGCCGCGTCTTCACCTCCGTGGACGCCGCGACCGGCAAGGTCCTGCTGCGCGAGGAGACCGTCCGCACCGAGGCGGGCGACGGCAAGTCGCTCTACACCGGGACGGTCCCGCTGAACACCACCAAGTCCGGCAGCACCTACCAGCTGAAGGACCCGTCGCGCGGCAACACCTACACCGGCGACGCCGAGAACCAGACCGACCTCTGCTTCCTCATCTGGTGCTTCCGGCGCGCCCCCGCCACGCTGTTCACCGACGCCGACAACCACTGGGGCAGCGGCACCACGTCCGACCG
Organism: Actinomadura sp.; assembly: GCF_044508335.1. NCBI lineage: Bacteria > Bacillati > Actinomycetota > Actinomycetes > Streptosporangiales > Thermomonosporaceae > Actinomadura > Actinomadura sp. The sequence goes on along the minus strand of NZ_JBIQHY010000153.1, from coordinate 6,695 downwards.
CGCCACCGTCGCCGTCGACGCCCAGTTCGGCACCGACATGACGTGGGACTTCTACAAGAACGTCTTCGGCCGCACCGGCATCGCCGGCGACGGCAAGGGGTCGTTCAACCGCGTCCACTACGGCAACGGCTACGCCAACGCGTTCTGGGACGACTCGTGCTTCTGCATGACCTACGGCGACGGTGACGGCTCCGACCTCGGCCCGCTCACGTCCCTGGACGTGGCCGCGCACGAGATGAGCCACGGCGTCACCAGCTCGACCGCGAACCTCACCTACTCCGGGGAGTCCGGCGGGCTGAACGAGGCGACGTCCGACATCATGGCCGCCGCCGTCGAGTTCTACGCGAACAACCCGAACGACGTCGGCGACTACCTGGTCGGCGAGGAGGTCGTCCTGCCCGGCTTCGGCAAGGCCGCGCTGCGGTTCATGGACCGGCCGAGCCGCGACGGCAACTCCCCCGACGCCTGGTCGTCCAGCACCAAGAACCTCGACGTCCACTACTCCTCGGGCGTCGCGAACCACTTCTTCTACCTGCTGTCCGAGGGCAGCGGCGCCAAGACGATCAACGGCGTCTCCTACAACAGCCCCACGTCCAACGGCTCCACGATCACCGGCATCGGCCGGGACGCCGCCACGAAGATCTGGTACCGGGCGCTGACCACGTACATGACGTCCTCGACCAACTACCAGGGCGCGCGCACCGCGACCCTGAACGCGGCCAGGGACCTCTACGGCGCGGGCAGCACCCAGTACAACACCGTGGCCGCCGCCTGGTCCGCGGTGAACGTCAACTAGAGACCCCTGTTCCGGGGACCGCCCCGCGTCCGCGTTCCGATGTGCCGCGCGGACGCGGGGCTCTCCCGTGCCGGTGATCCACGTGCCGGTGATCCACGTGTTGGCGATCCGCGAAGTCCGGCCATGGTGAAGAATCGGGGCATGGCTACGACACGCACCGCAAACGCGCACTGGGAAGGCTCGCTCATCGAGGGCCAGGGGACCGTCTCGCTGGACTCCTCGAAGCTCGGCACGTACGACGTGACCTGGGCATCGCGGTCCGAGGAGCCGGGCGGCCGGACGAGCCCGGAGGAGCTCATCGCCGCCGCGCACTCCACCTGCTTCTCGATGGCGCTCTCGCACGCCCTCGCCGGCGCCGGGTCGCCCCCCGAGAAGGTGGACACCAAGGCCGAGGTCACCTTCCAGCCGGGCGAGGGCATCACCGGCGTCCACCTGACCGTCCGGGCGAGCGTCCCCGGACTGTCCGCCGCCGACTTCGAGAAGTTCGCCCAGGACGCCAAGGCCGGCTGCCCGGTCAGCAAGGCCCTGGCGGGCACCACCATCACCCTCGACGCCGCCCTCGCCTGAGGACCGGCGCCCGAGGAGCGGCGGCGTCCGGGCGCCGGCACCCGGCGCCCGGACGTCAGCCCGCCGCGGCCGGCTCCACGGGATTCGGGATCGCGCCGCCGTACCGGCGGTCCCGCGAGGCGTAGATCTCGCACGCGTGCCACAGGTGGCGGCGGTCGAAGTCCGGCCAGAGCGTGTCGAGGAACACCATCTCGGCGTAGGCCGACTGCCAGAGCAGGAAGTTGGACGTGCGCTGCTCCCCCGACGAGCGCAGGAACAGGTCGACGTCCGGGATGCCGGGCTCGTCCAGGTAGCGGGCGAAGACCTTCTCGTTGATCCGGTCGGGATTGAGCCTGCCGTCGCGGACGTCGCGGGCGATCGCCGCGGCGGCGTCCGCGATCTCGGCCCGGCCGCCGTAGTTCACGCAGAACTGCAGGGTGAGGACGTCGTTGTCGCGCGTCATCTCCTCGGCCGTCTCCAGCTCCTTGATGACGCTGCGCCACAGCCGCGGCCGCCGGCCGGCCCAGCGGACGCGGACGCCCATCGAGTGGAGCTGGTCGCGGCGCCGGCGGATCACGTCGCGGTTGAAGCCCATGAGGAAGCGGACCTCGTCCGGGGAGCGCTTCCAGTTCTCGGTGGAGAACGCGTACGCCGACAGGTAGGGGACGCCCAGCTCGATCGCACCCATGATGACGTCGAAGAGGGAGTCCTCCCCGCGCTTGTGCCCCTCGGTGCGCGGCAGCCCGCGCTCCTTCGCCCAGCGGCCGTTGCCGTCCATGACGATCGCGACGTGCCGCGGCACCAGCTCCGCGGGGATCGCGGGCGGGACGGCGCCGTCCCGGTGCGGCTCAGGCGGCGATACGGCCCTGGTCAAACTCGCTCCCTGTCGGTGTCGTCGGTGTGCTCGTCCCGCTCCACGTGCCGGAGCGAGCGGATCCCGTGCTCCAGGTGCCACTGGAGGTAGGCGGCGACGAGGCCGCTGGCCTCCGCCCGGTGGCGCTGCTCGCTGCCGTCGGCGTACGCCCAGTCGCCGCGCAGCAGCGCCAGCATCAGCGCGAACGTCGGCGGCGCCGGGGTCGCCGCGCCCGGCTGCCGGCAGTTCGCGCAGACCGCGCCGCCCGCCGCGATGGCGAACCCGCGCAGCCCGCCGCGGGTGCCGCAGCGGCAGCACTCGTCCAGCGCGGGCGCCCAGCCGGCGACCGACAGCGAGCGCAGCAGGAACGCGTCCAGCACGAGCCGGGGGTCGTGGCCCCGCTCGGCCAGCGTGCGCAGCCCGCCGACCAGCAGCAGGAACTGCCGCAGCGCGGGCTCGCCCTCCTCGCTCGTCAGCTTCTCCGCCGTCTCCAGCATCGCCGTCCCCGCCGTGTAGCGGGGGTAGTCGGCGACGAGGGCCTCCCCGTAGGGACGGATCGTCTCGGCCTGGGTGATCAGGTCGAGGGAGCGCCGCTCGTACAGCTGGAGGTCCACGTGCGTGAACGGCTCCAGCCGCGCCCCGAAACGGGATTTGGTCTTGCGCACCCCCTTGGCCGCGGCGCGGATCCGGCCGGTCCGCCGGGTCAGCACCGTCACGATGCGATCGGCCTCGCCCAGCTTCTGGGTGCGCAGCACGATGCCTTCGTCGCGGTAGAGGGTCACCCGTTCATTCTGACGCACGCCGCCGTGTGCCTCGGCGCCGCGGCCCGGCATCTCCCCAGGATCTGCACAAGTCACCCGGCCGGTATCACTGCGCCGCACAACGATCACGTACCGTGATCGGATTCGGCCGACACGGCGTGCCGAAAGTTGTGGCCTGAACCACAGCGAGGTGGCAGCGTTGGGGCATGAGATGCCACATCGTGCCACCGCACATGCTGGAGCGGATCGCCCGCGGCGCCGACGACCCGGCCCTCCGCGCCCGCGCCCGCCGTACGCTGGCGCTCACCTCCGCGCAGTTCACCGACCGCAAGATGACCGCGGCGGAGGCCCCCGCTCCCTCCGAGGACTTCGTCCCCGACCGGACGATCGCCGACGCGGGGCACCGCGAGGAGCTGCCCGGCCGCACCGTCCGCGCCGAGGGCGCCCCCGCCTGCGGCGACGAGGCGGCCGACCAGGCCTACGACTGGCTCGGCGCGACCTTCGACTTCTTCGAGGCCGCCTACCGGCGCAACTCGATCGACGGCGCCGGGCTGCGGATGGTCTCGACCGTCCACTACGGCGACCGGTACGACAACGCCTTCTGGAACGGCGAGCAGATGGTGTACGGCGACGGCGACGGCGTCATCTTCACCTCGTTCACCGGCTGCCTCGACGTCACCGGCCACGAGCTGGCCCACGGCGTCACCCAGCACACCGCGAACCTGGAGTACTACGGCCAGGCGGGCGCCCTCAACGAGTCCATGTCGGACGTGTTCGGCTCGCTGATCAAGCAGTGGCATCTCGGGCAGACCGCCGACCGCGCCGACTGGCTCATCGGGCAGGGCCTGCTCGCCGAGGGCGTCGACGGCGTCGCGCTGCGCTCGATGAAGGAGCCCGGCACCGCCTACGACGACCCCCGCCTCGGCAAGGACCCGCAGCCCGCGCACATGGACCACTACGTTGAGACGTACCGCGACAACGGGGGCGTCCACATCAACTCGGGCATCCCCAACCACGCCTTCTACCTCGCGGCGACCGCCATCGGCGGCAACGCCTGGGAGAAGGCCGGGCGCGTCTGGTACGACGCGCTGACCGGCGGCACCCTGGCCACCGACGTCGGCTTCGCCGGGTTCGCCGCCGCGACCGTCCAGGCCGCGACCCGGCTGTACGGTGCCGGCTCCGTCGAGGAGAAGGCCGTGACTCGGGCCTGGACGGGGGTAGGCGTCCCCTTGGAGGCGAACGGATAGGGCATTGAAGGTCACAGTCGTCCGCAGCGGAGGGTTCGCGGGGATCGAGCGGCGCGCCGAGTCCGACAGCGCCAGCGACCCCATGCTGACGAGGCTCGTCCACCGGGTGGACCTGAAGACGGTGCCGCCGCCGGGGCGGATCCCCGACCAGTTCCTCTACGAGATCGACATCGACGGCGACCGCACCACCGTCGGCGAGGCGCAGCTCCACGGCCCCCTCCGCGAGCTGGTGCACCACGTCCTCGGCCGCGCCCGCTGAGCCCGCCGCGCCACCCCCGGGGCGCCCGGCCGGGCAGGGCCGCTATGCCCGTGGAGCGTCCTTGACGAAGACGATTCCGTCCATGTCGGCCAGGTGGGCCGGGTCCAGCGGGGCGTAGCCGAACCAGGGCGAGACGCGCGGTGCGGGCCACGCGCCGCCGAGGGCGATGGCCAGCCGCGGGGCGTCGACGACGCAGCGGTCCTCCGGCAGCGCGTACAGGCGTCCTTCGAGGGTGTCCGGCGGCGGCGCGCCCACGCCGCGGTGCCGGATCGTGCCGAGGGCCGCGGCGAGGAAGGCGTAGTCCCGGCCGAGGCGGGCGCCGGCGAGCGCGCCGGCGCTCCACCATTCCAGCCGCCGCCCGCCCATCCGCATCGAGCTCTTGGCGCGCTGAAGATGGCCGTTGTGGGCGTGCACCAGGGTGGGGCCCCGTCCGGCCGCGGCCAGGAGGTTCTCGGCCATCATGGCGTCCCGCACGCTCACCAGCCACGTCAGGCGGGCCGGTGACGCGTCCGCCATCCAGCGGTGGTAGCGCAGCAGGCCGGTGGCGGTGCGCGCGTAGAGGCGCGCCCGGTCGTGGTCGTCCCGCGAGGCCGCCGGGGGCGGCGGCTGCGCGTCGAGCAGCGCCGCGAGGTCGTCGGCCAGCAGCCGCAGTTCCGCGGCCTCGGCCGACCGCCCCACCGACTTGGACGGGTCCGTCATCGCCGCCGGATCCGTCCAGCGGTCGTCGTCGCCGACCAGGCGGTCCAGCGTTCCGGCGGTGCAGGGCAGCAGGTCCTCGCCGACCCGGGATGCGAGGTACTCGTGGAGCGCGGTGAGCACCCGCCGGGGGCTCGCGGCGTGGGACATCTCCAGCGGCCCGTCGAAGCCGGCGAAGCGGACCCGCTCGGACGCGGGCCGGCCCTCGTTGTACGCGCGCATCCACCGGACGAGCTCGCGGTTGGCGGGAAAGGCGCCCCAGCCGTGGCTGAACCCGCGCTCCATCACCTCGTCGAGGGTGCCCGTGCCCGAGGTGACGTAGTCGTCCACGGCCAGGCCCATCACGCAGTCGCTCTCGATCGCGATCGACCGGTAGCCCTCCTGCTCGACGAGCTGCCGGAAGAGGTCGTTGCGCACCTCCAGCAGGACCTCCTCGCCGTGGGTCGGCTCGCCCAGCGCGAGCATCCTGGGCCGGTCCGGGAGGAGGTCCATGACGGCGGCGGCGTCGACGGCACGCACGGCGTCCTTGATGCCAGTAACCATGCCTTCGACAGTATCTTTGAAATTCCGAGTGAAGCTTTCGGTCGAAACAGCGCAGTTTCTGAGCCAAAAGCTTCAAACGGTGGAAGAAGCCGACCGGCTTGACCTGGCGTTGGGCGAGGGCGCCGGCGACGACCTCCGCCGGCGCGGGGAAGAGCGGGTCGCCGAACTCGGGCGGCACAAGGCCGACCGGCCGGCCCCGCTCGTCCCGCAGCCGGGTGGGGGCTCGTAGCCGAGCACGTCGAGGGCCATCCGGCGCGAGGGCGCGGGCGGCCTACGCTACTTGCGTCCGGGACACCCGGTTCACCGCGGACAGGATCGCCTTGAGGGAGGCGGTCACGATGTTGCCGTCGATGCCGACGCCCCAGACCGTCGTGCCGTCCACCTCGCACTCGACGTAGGCGGCGGCGCGGGCGTCGCCGCCGGCGCTCATCGCGTGCTCAGCGTAGTCCAGCACGCGCACGCCGATCCCGACCGTGGCGAGCGCGTCCTCGAACGCGGAGACGGGGCCGTTGCCGACGCCCTCGATCTCGCGGATCTCGCCGTCGATGCGGACGTCGCAGCTGAGCACGTCCTTCTCGTCCACGCGGGACGTGGCGCGGTGCGCCAGCAGTCCGGCGCGCGGGCCGTTGGCGAGGAACTCGTCCTGGAAGATCTCCCACATGCGCTCGGGCGTGACCTCGCCGCCCTCGCTGTCGGTGTGCTCCTGGACGACCCGGGAGAACTCGATCTGCAGCCGGCGCGGCAGCTCCAGGGAGTGCTCGGTCTTCATGATGTAGGCGACGCCGCCCTTGCCGGACTGGCTGTTGACCCGGATGACGGCCTCGTACGTCCGGCCGACGTCGTGCGGGTCGATCGGCAGGTACGGGACCTCCCAGCGGTACTCGTCCACCGGTACCCCGGCGGCCTCGGCGTCGCGGCGCAGGTGGTCGAAGCCCTTGTTGATGGCGTCCTGGTGGGAGCCGGAGAAGGCGGTGTAGACCAGGTCGCCGCCGTA
>NZ_JBIQHY010000033.1:49148-60364 GCF_044508335.1 Actinomadura sp. | reverse complement strand
CGCGCGCTGGCCGCGCACGCTGCCGGGGCCGCCGTCCCGCCGCCGCCCGCCGCGCCGAGCGGGCCGCGGGGCCGGCTGGGCCGGATCCGGCGCGGGATCGTCCTGGGCGGCGCCGCGGCCGCGGTGCTGGCGCTGGTGCTGGCCCCGCTGGCGGTGATCCTGTCGTCGCTGCGGGACTCCCCCGGCGCCGTCGCGCTCCCCGCGCCGCCGCGCCGGTCCGCGCCGCCGCCCGCCGCCATGGACGAGGTGACGGCGCGGCCCGCCCCGGCCGCGCCGTCGCGTCCGGCGGTCCCGGCGGCGGACGCGCGGGCGGCCGCGGTCGCCGCGCTGGCCCGGATGCGCCGCGCGATCGACGTGGGGATGGCGGCGGGCGAGGTCAGCCCGCGGTTCGGCAGCGACCTCGCCACCCAGGTGACCACGCTGCTCAACGAGGTGGACCAGGGCGAGCCGGTGGACCTGCCGCGGCGGGTGGCGCGGCTGCGGGCGCTCATGGCGGGGCGGGCGCCGGGCGACGTGTCGCCCGGGCGCGCCGCCGGGCTCTCCGCGCTGCTCGCCGAGATTCCCGTCAGGCCCTGAACGGCCAAACCCTTGACGGACGACGCCGATGAGACGAACATCACACCTGGCCCTTCTGAGACAGATCGTTGATGTGTCTCACGAACGGCCCGTCACGACACGGCGCGACACGGCCCGGCTCCACCCCCGTCCGGGCCACGGAGGTCGGCGATGAGCGGACACGACGACGTGCCCGAGTGGGCACCCCGGAACCTGCCGGAGAGCGGCGGCTTCGACACGCCCCACGTCTTCCTCGGCGCCTCCGATCCGGGCGGCCGGTGGGAGCCGCCGCGCCCGGAGGGCGGCGAGCCCTTCGACCCCTTCCACCGCCCGGACCGGGCGGCCCGCCCGCCGGGGCCGGCGCACGCCGCGGCGAAGCCGGCCCGCCGGCACCGCGAGCCCGGCCGCCGCCCGCCGCGGCGGCTCGGCGGCGTCCTGCTCGGCCCGCTGGCGGGCGCGGTCGGCCTGGTGCTGCTCACCGGCCTCGGCGTGTACGCGTTCACCGCGGCCGGCGACGGCTGCTCCGGCGACGACGCCGTCACCGTCGGGGTCGCGGTGGCGCCGGACGTCGCGCCCGCGGTGATCCGCGCGGCGGGCCGGTTCAACGACGCCCGGCACGAGGTGGAGGGGCACTGCGCCCGCGCGCAGGTGCGCACCACCGACCCGGACGCCGTGGCGACGCTGCTGTCCGGCAAGGGCGTGGCCGGGGTGACCGAGCGGCCCGACGTGTGGATCCCCGACTCCTCCCTCTGGATCAAGCTCGTCGAGGGCTCCGGCCAGGCCGGGGCCGCGGGCGCGTACCAGGTCCTCGGCGGGATCGCCGCCACCCCGATCGTGCTGGCGATGCCGCGCGGGCTCGCCGTCCAGCTGCGGAACCTCGGGGCGCCGGAGCAGCCGTCGTGGACCGAGCTGCTCGCCGCGGCGGGGACGGCCTCCAACGCCGAGCCCGACGAGGACGCCGGGGACAGCGTGATCCCGCCGCGGCTGCTGCGGCTGCAGGTCGCCGACCCCGACCGCAGCGCCACCGGCATGGGCACGCTGATGCTGGCCAGCTCGCTGCTCGGGCGGACGCCCGGCGCGGAGGCCAAGTTCGCCGGCGTCGTGCGGACGATCAGGGAGGGCGTGGCGGTCTCGGTGAAGGCCGAGTTCGACGCGTTCGACTCCGATGTCGGCAAGGGCAAGGCGGACCGCTACCCGGTGGCGCTGGTGCCCGAGCAGGCGGTGTTCGGCTACAACTCCCGGCGCCCGGCCGAGCCGGTGGTCGCCGTGTACCCGGCGGAGGGGACGGTCTTCCTCGACCATCCCGTCGCCGTCCTGTCGAAGGACCGCGCCAAGGCGGCGGCCGCGCGGCTGCTGTGGAAGGCGCTGTCGGCCGCCGACACCCTCGACGACGTCCAGCGGCTCGGGTTCCGGACGCCCGCCGGGAGGGCGCCGACGGCCTTCTCGGCGAAGAACGGGCTGAACCCGAGCGCGCCGAGGGCGCTGCCGGAGCCGCCCGCCGCGGCGGTGCGCCGCACCATGCAGTCGTGGGCGCAGCTCGCGCTCAGCATCCGGATGCTCAGCATCATCGACGTGTCCGGCTCGATGGACCAGAAGGTCGCGCCGGGCGTGACGCGGCTGCAGGCCACGATCCGGACCGCCCAGGACGGGCTCTCCCTGCTCCCGGACGACAGCGAGCTCGGGCAGTGGGTGTTCTCCACCGAGCTGGTGGGCGACCGCGACTGGCGCGAGCTGGTCAGCGTCGGGCCGCTCGGCCAGCGGCTGGGCTCGGCGACGCGGCGCCAGCGCATGCTGAGCGCGTTCGCGCAGATCAAGGTGAAGAAGCACGGCGACACGGGCCTGTACGAGACGGTCATGGCCGCGTTCGACTACATGAAGCGGACCTACAAGCCGGAGTACGTGAACTCGATCCTGCTGTGGACGGACGGCCGCAACGAGGACCCGGGCGGCCCGTCGCTCGCCGAGACGCTGGAGCACATCCGCCGCGAGTACGACCCGGCGCGCCCGGTGCTGATCAACATGTTCGGCAACGGCGAGGACGTCGACGTCAACGAGCTGCGGCAGATCGCGCAGGCCACGCACGGCGACGCCTACGTGGCCGAGACGCCCGGGCAGGTGCAGGCCCTCTTCCTCAAGGCGCTGTCCCAGCGGGTCAGCCCATGACCGCGCGCCCGGCTCGTATTTGATTCTAGAACTTCATTCGAGTTAAGTTAGCGTTCTGTTAGCAGCACCCTGCTGATCGCACCCTGCTAGCCGAACGAGAGGGGCCACGGCGTGCGCCGCACCATCTTCAACGAGGACCACGAGGCGTTCCGGGACACGATCCGGGCGTTCATCGAGGCCGAGGTCGCCCCGGTCTACGCGGACTGGGAGAAGGCCGGCCACCCGCCGCGCGAGTTCTACTACAAGCTCGGCGAGCTGGGCGTCTTCGGCATCCAGGTGCCCGAGGAGTACGGCGGCGCCGGCGAGACCAGCTTCAAGTACCAGGCGGTGGTCTCCGAGGAGTGCGCCCGCGCGGGCGTCAGCTTCGGCGGCTACGGGGTGCACGTCAACCTCGTCCTGCCCTACCTGCTGAAGTACGGCTCGGAGGAGCAGAAGAAGCGCTGGCTGCCGCCGTTCGTGTCCGGCGAGATGATGACCGCCATCGCGATGACCGAGCCGGGCACCGGCTCCGACCTCGCCGGCATGCAGACCACCGCGAAGCGGGACGGCGACCACTACGTCCTGAACGGCGCCAAGACCTTCATCACCGGCGGCGTCCTCGCCGACCGGGTGCTGGTGGTGGCCCGCACGTCCCCCGCCACCCCGGAGAACCGCCGCGCCGGGCTGTCGATCCTCGCCGTCGACACCAGGTCCGAGGGGTACTCGGTCGGCCGCAAGCTGGAGAAGATCGGGCTGCGCAGCTCCGACACCGCCGAGCTGTCGTTCACCGACGTCCGCGTGCCGGTGGAGGACCTCCTCGGCGAGGAGGGCCGCGGGTTCGAGTACCTCACCCACAACCTGGCCGAGGAGCGGCTCGGCATCGCGACCAGCTCCTACGCCTCCGCCGCGGCGGCCGTCGAGTTCGCCCGCAAGTACGTGCAGGAGCGCACCGTCTTCGGCAAGACCGTCTCGTCGTTCCAGAACACCAAGTTCGTCCTCGCCGAGTGCGCCACCGAGGTCGAGGCGGCCCGCTCCCTCGTCGACCGCTGCATCGAGGCGCTGGACGCCGGGGAGCTCACCCCCGCCGACGCCGCCGTCTGCAAGCTGTTCTGCACCGAGGTGCAGGCCCGCGTCGTCGACAAGTGCCTGCAGCTGCACGGCGGCTACGGCTACATCCTGGAGTACCCGATCGCCCGCCTGTACGCCGACGCCCGCGTCACCCGCATCTACGGCGGCACCAGCGAGGTGCTGAAGACCATCATCGCCAAGGACCTCCAGGTCTGACGGAAGGGGAAGCGAGATGACCGACAACCGGGTCGCCATCGTCACCGGCTCGGCGCGCGGCATCGGCGCCGCCACGGCCGTCCGGCTGGCGAGGGAGGGCTTCGCCGTCGCGGTCTGCGACCTCGACGCGGCCGCCTGCGCCGGCACCGTGGAGACGATCGAGAAGGACGGCGGGACGGCCCTCGCCGTCGCCGTGGACGTCGCCGACTCCGCGGCGGTGACCGCCGCGGTCGCGCGCGTCGCCGCCGAGCTGGGCCCGCCCGCGGTGCTGGTGAACAACGCCGGCGTCCTGCGCGACAACCTGCTGTTCAAGATGTCCGACGACGACTGGGACACCGTCATGGCGGTGCACCTGCGCGGCTCGTTCCTGATGAGCCGCGCCGCGCAGGAGCACATGACGAAGGCCGGCTGGGGCCGCATCGTGAACCTGTCGTCGGTGTCGGCGCTCGGCAACCGCGGCCAGGCCAACTACTCGGCCGCCAAGGCGGGCCTGCAGGGCTTCACCAAGACGCTGGCGATCGAGCTCGGCAAGTTCGGCGTGACCGTCAACGCGATCGCCCCCGGGTTCATAGCGACGGAGATGACCGCGGCGACCGCCGCCCGCGTCGGCGTCGACTTCGAGGACTTCAAGGCCGCCGCCGCCAAGGAGATCCCGGTCCGCCGCGTCGGCGTCCCCGAGGACATCGCCGGCACGGTCGCGTTCCTGGTCAGCGACGACGCGTCCTTCGTGTCCGGCCAGGTGATCTACGTGGCCGGTGGTCCCCGCGCGTGACGAGGCGCCGCGCGGGCGGGACCGGGAGGCGACGGAGGAGTCGCTGCGGGCGGCGGCGGTCGCGCTGCTGCGCCGCGGCGGCGTCCTCGCCGGGCTGAACCTGCGCCAGGTCGCCGACGAGGCGCGCGTCAACCGCGGGCTGGTCTACCAGTACTTCGGGTCGCGGCGGTCGCTGCTGCGCTCGGCGCTGTTCCACCGGTCCCGGCCGAACGCCGAGGACGCGGTGGACGCCGCCGGGCTGCCGCTGCGCGAACGGCTGTCCCGGCTGTTCTGGACGAGCCTGCGCAACCCCGAGCCCGTCCGGCTGGCCACCCTGCTGGTGCTGGACGGCGACGACAGGCCGCGCGTCCTGCTCAACCGCGGCGCCGGCCGCGCCGGGCTCGCCGCGGAGGCCGCGCGGGGCGAGCTGCCGGTCGGGGACGTCGAGGCCGTGCAGGCGGCGATCGCGTCGACGATCTACGGGTACACGCTGCTGCGCGAGCATCTCGCCCGCGAGATCGGCCTCCCGGCGGAGGAGCTCGACAAGCGCATGGCCGAATGCGTGGAGGCCATGTTCTCCCGCCGGCCCGATCAGTAGGCCCGCGCCCCGGCGAGCTGCCGCGACAGGGCCGGCGGGGCGTCCGCCATCGACGGGCCGTACCAGGTCAGGAACCGCCCGCTGACGAGCGCGACGTCGAGGCCGGGGAAGGACTCGGGGCCGTCGTCCCCGGTGAACGCGTACGGCTCGTCGGGCAGGACGACCAGGTCCGCGCCGACCGCGTTCAGCTCGTCCAGCGGGACCTTCGGATAGCGGTCGGGATGGCCGGCGTAGACGTTGGAGACGCCCAGGCGCCGCAGGACGTCGCCGGCGAACGTGTCGCGGCCGACGACCATCCACGGCCGCCGCCAGATCGGGATCACGGCCCTGCGCGGCGCGCCCGGCGAGACGTCCGCCCAGACGCGGGACGCCTCGTCCAGCCAGCCGGGCGCCGGGACCCGGCACGCCTCGGCCAGCATGCGGCGCAGCGACGCCAGGGCCTCGTCGACCGTGCGGATCTCCGTCATCCAGACGGGGATGCCGGCCGCGCGCATGGCCGCCACGTCGGCGGGGCGGTTCTCCTCGGTGTTGCCCAGGACGACGTCCGGGCGCAGCCCGGCGATGCGCTCCAGGTCGGGGTTCTTCGTGCCCCTGACGCGCGCCACGTCCAGGCCCTCGGGGCGGGTGCACCAGTCGGTGGCCCCCACGAGCAGCTCCGGCGCGGTCACCGCGACCGTCTCCGTCAGCGACGGCACGATCGACACGACCCGGCGCACCCTCTCCGGCACCGGAACCGCGTACCCGGTGTCATCGCGAGGCATCGACACCCCCGTCGCCTACACGTTGCGCCGGTACTGCCCGCCGACCTCGAAGAACGCGTCGGTGATCTGCTGGAGGCTGCACACCCGCGCCGCGTCCATCAGCACCGCGAACACGTTCTCCCCGGCCCGCGCGGCCTCCTTGAGCGCGGCGAGCGCCGCCTCGGCCTCCCCGCGGTGCGCGGCCTGGAACGCGCGGACCCGCTCGAGCTGGGAGCGCTTCTCCTCCTCGGTGGCGCGGGCCAGCTCGATCGTCTTCGGCGTCCCGTCGTCGGCGTCCGGCGGCCGGAACGTGTTCACCCCGATGATCGGCAGGGAGCCGTCGTGCTTGCGCTGCTCGTACAGCATCGACTCGTCCTGGATGCGGCCCCGCTGGTAGCCGGTCTCCATCGCGCCGAGCACGCCGCCGCGCTCGCTGATCCGGTCGAACTCGGCGAGCACCGCCTCCTCGACCAGGTCGGTCAGCTCGTCGATGATGAACGACCCCTGCAGCGGGTTCTCGTTCATCGCGAGGCCCCACTCCCGGTTGATGATCATCTGGATCGCCAGCGCCCGGCGCACCGACTCGGCCGTCGGCGTCGTCACCGCCTCGTCGTAGGCGTTGGTGTGCAGGCTGTTGCAGTTGTCGTAGATGGCGATCAGCGCCTGCAGCGTCGTCCGGATGTCGTTGAAGTGCATCTCCTGCGCGTGCAGGGAGCGGCCGGAGGTCTGCACGTGGTACTTGAGCTTCTGGCTGCGCTCGTTGGCGCCGTACCGGTCCCGCATGGCGATCGCCCAGATGCGGCGGGCCACGCGCCCGAGGACGTTGTACTCGGGGTCCATGCCGTTGGAGAAGAAGAACGACAGGTTGGGCGCGAAGTCGTCGACGTCCATGCCGCGCGCCAGGTACGACTCGACGTAGGTGAACCCGTTGGCGAGGGTGAACGCGAGCTGGCTGATGGGGTTGGCGCCGGCCTCGGCGATGTGGTAGCCGGAGATCGACACCGAGTAGAAGTTGCGGACGCCGTTGGCGATGAACCACTCCTGGATGTCGCCCATCATCCGCAGCGAGAACTCGGTGGAGAAGATGCAGGTGTTCTGCCCCTGGTCCTCCTTGAGGATGTCGGCCTGCACGGTCCCGCGCACGGTCGACAGGACGCGCGCCCGGATCTCGGCGGCCTCCTCCTCGGAGGGCTCGCGCCCGTGCTCCTCGCGGAAGGCGTCCAGCCCCTGGTCGATGGCGGTGTTCAGGAAGAACGCCAGGATCGTCGGCGCGGGCCCGTTGATGGTCATCGACACCGACGTGGTGGGCGAGGACAGGTCGAACCCGTCGTACAGCGCCTTCATGTCGTCCAGCGTGGCGATGGACACGCCGGACGTGCCGACCTTGCCGTACACGTCGGGGCGCTCGTCCGGGTCCCGCCCGTACAGGGTGACCGAGTCGAACGCGGTCGACAGCCGCGTCGCGGGCTGCCCCTCCGACAGCAGCTTGAAGCGGCGGTTGGTGCGGAACGGGTCGCCCTCGCCCGCGAACATGCGGGCGGGGTCCTCGTTGTCGCGCTTGAAGGGGAACACCCCGGCGGTGAACGGGAACCTGCCGGGCAGGTTCTCGTTCCGCAGGAACCGCAGCAGCTCCCCGTGGTCGGTGTAGCGCGGCAGCGCGACGCGCGGGATGCGGCTGCCCGACAGCGACTCGCGGGCCAGCCTGGTGCGCAGCTCCCTGCCGCGGACCTTCACGACCTGCTCGTCCCCGGAGTAGGACTCCACGACGGCCGGCCAGCCCTCGATCAGCTCGGCGCTGCCCGGCTCGACGTCGCGGCGCGCCTTCTCCAGCAGCGCCTCGACCTCGGAGGCGTCCTCCAGCTCGGCGCGCACCTCCTCCAGCCGCTGGACGCGCCGCACCGCCTCCATCTGCCGCACCGTGCCGGCGTGGTAGGCGCGCACGGTCTCGGCGATGTCGGACAGGTACCGCACCCGGCCGGGCGGGATGATCGCCGCGGCGCCGGTGGAGGTCTTCGTCGCGACCCGCGGGAGGGCGCCGTCCCGCAGCTCCAGCCCGTGCCCGGCGAGGAGCCCGCCGAGGTGCTGGTAGAGGGCCGTCACGCCGTCGTCGTTGAAGGTGGCGGCGCTGGTGCCGAACACCGGCATGTCCTCGGGCCGCCGCCCGAACGCCTCCCGGTTGCGGACGAGCTGCCGCGACACGTCCCGCAGCGCGTCGGCCGCGCCGCGCCGCTCGAACTTGTTGATCGCGACCACGTCGGCGAAGTCGAGCATGTCGATCTTCTCGAGCTGGGACGCGGCGCCGAACTCGGGCGTCATCACGTACAGCGACACGTCCACCAGCGGGACGATCGCGGCGTCGCCCTGCCCGATGCCGGGCGTCTCCAGGATGACGAGGTCGAACCCGGCGGCCTTGCAGGCGGCGATGATGTCCTCGACGTTGTCCGGCAGCTCGCGGGCGCCCCGCGTCGCCAGGGAGCGGAAGTAGACGCGGTCGCCGTCCAGGGAGTTCATCCTGATCCGGTCGCCGAGCAGCGCGCCGCCGCCGCGCCTGCGGGTCGGGTCCACGGCCAGGACCGCGACGCGCAGCCGGTCGCCCTGGTCCACGCGCAGCCGCCGCACCAGCTCGTCGGTGAGGGACGACTTGCCGGAGCCGCCGGTGCCGGTGATGCCGAGCACGGGGACGCGGCGCGCGGCCGCGGCCTCGGCGATCCGCGCCCGGTCGCCGTCCGGCAGCCGCCCCGCCTGCAGGCAGGTGATCGCCCGCGCCAGGGCGCGGCGGTCCCCCGCCAGGACGTCGTCCGCCGGGAGCGGCTCGGCGGCCAGGTCGACGTCGCACTCGCGCACCAGCTCGTTGATCATCCCGGGCAGGCCGAGCCGCTGCCCGTCCTCCGGGGAGAAGATCCGCACGCCCGACCCGGACAGCCGCGCGATCTCCTCGTGCACGATCACGCCGCCGCCCCCGCCGAACACCTTCACGTGCTCGGCGCCGGCCTCCTTCAGGCTGCGCGACAGGTACTCGAAGTACTCGACGTGGCCGCCCTGGTAGGAGCTGATCGCCACGCCCTGCGCGTCCTCCTCCAGCACGGCGTCGACGACCTCGCGGACCGAGCGGTCGTGCCCCAGGTGCACCACCTCGGCGCCCTGGGACTGCAGGATGCGCCGCATGATGTTGATGGCCGCGTCGTGGCCGTCGAACAGCGCGGCCGCGGTCACGAACCGGACCGGGTGCCTCGGCGCGTGCAGCTCCCCCGTCACCGTCCCACCACCAAACCTTGGACTTCCAATATTTGGAAGTTAAAATAGTTTCCGTGCGCGAACCAGTCAAGACGGCATACGGTGTTGCGGTGCCCGACACCCCCGACCCCATCGCCGAGGCCCACCGCCAGTGGAGCGCCCGCTGGCCCGAGCACGCCGACCACATGGCGGCCGTCACCTCCGTGATGCGCGCCCAGCAGCTCCTGCTCGGCCGCGTCGAGGCCGTCCTCAAGCCCTACGGGCTGACGTTCGCCGCCTTCGAGGCCCTGCGCCTGCTCGCCTTCACCCGCACCGGCACCCTGCCCATGGGCAAGATGGGCACCCGCCTCATGGTGCACCCCGCCTCGGTGACCAACGTGATCGGGCGCCTGGAGCGGCGCGGCCTCGTCGGCCGCGGCCCCTCCCCCGACGACCGCCGCGTCGTCCTCGCCACCATCACCGACGCCGGCCGCGACCTCGCCGAGGAGGCCACCGCCGCGCTGAACGAGTCCGGCTTCGGCATCGCCGGCCTCCCCGCCGCGCAGGCGACGGAGATCACCGCGGCCCTGCGCGCCGTCCGCGTCTGCGCCGGCGACCTCCCCTGACCGCCGCCGCGCGGCTGTGGCACCGTGAGGGCATGGGTGATGAGACGGTCTTCACGTACGGGGCGCCGCAGCTGAAGTTCGGGGCCGGGGCGGCGGACGAGATCGGGTTCGACCTGGCGCAGTACGGGGCGCGGCGGGTGCTGGTCGTGACCGACGCCGGGGTCGCCGCGACGGGCGGGCCGCAGCGGATCGCCGACGCGATGAAGGAGTACGGGATCGCGGCCGCCGTGTTCGACGGCGTGCACGTGGAGCCGACGGACGACAGCCTGCGGCGGGCCGTGGAGCACGCGCGGGAGACCGGGCCGTACGACGCGTACGTCGCGGTCGGCGGCGGGTCCAGCATCGACACCGCCAAGGCCGTGAACCTGATGACGACCAACGACGGCGACCTCGCGGAGTACCTGAACCCGCCGATCGGGGCCGGGCGCGCGCCCGAGCGGCCGCTGCTGCCGCTGGTCGCCGTGCCGACCACGACCGGCACCGGGGCCGAGAGCACGACCGTGTGCGTGCTCGACGTGCTCGACCTGCGGGTCAAGACGGGGATCAGCCATCCGCGGATGCGGCCGGTGCTCGCCGTGGTGGATCCGGAGCTGACGATGTCGCAGCCGGCCGGGGTGACCGCGTCGGCGGGCATGGACATCCTGTGCCACGCGCTGGAGAGCTACACGGCGCGCCCGTACGACGAGTTCGCGCGCAAGCGGCCGGAGCAGCGGGTGCCGTACTGCGGCGCGAACCCCGTCTCGGACATGTGGGCGGAGAAGTCGCTGGGCCTGCTGGCCCGGTCGTTCCGGAGGGCCGTCCGGGACGGGGACGACCGGGAGGCCCGCACGGACATGGCGCTCGCGGCGACGTTCGCCGGGCTGGGGTTCGGCAACGCCGGCGTGCACATCCCGCACGCGAACGCCTACCCGATCGCGGGGCGGGTGAAGGACTTCCGGCCGGACGGCTATCCGGCCGGCGAGCCGATGGTCCCGCACGGCATGTCGGTGGCGCTGACCGCGCCCGAGGCGTTCCGCTTCACGTTCGAGGCGCGTCCCGAGCGGCACGTGCGCGCCGCCGAGCTGCTCGATCCGGGGATGGAGCGGCCCGGCGACGCGGCCGAGCACCTGCCGCGGGCGGTGCTGCGGCTGATGCGCGACATCGGGATGCCCGGCGGCATCGGCGGCGTCGGGTACGCGGAGGGCGACATCCCCGGGCTCGTCGAGGGGGCCATGAAGCAGCAGCGGCTGCTGGCGATCGCGCCGCGCCCGGTGGACGAGGACGCCGTCGCGGGGATCTTCCGGCGGTCGCTGAGCCTGTGGTGAGCC
>NZ_JBIQHY010000033.1:37238-49048 GCF_044508335.1 Actinomadura sp. | reverse complement strand
GGTGAGCCGCGCCCGCGGTGGGCCGCGGGTGCGGCGGGTCAGCGCTCGCGCACCCACGCGTCGATCAGGTCGGCGGCCTGCGGGCGCGATCCGGGCAGGTAGTGGCTGTCCTTGATGAATTCGAGGGTCTTGTCCCGGGCGGCGAGGGCGCCGAAGATCGCGCGGGCGTCGCTGTCGTAGACGCACTCGTCGGCGGTCGCGTGCACCACCAGGGACGGGACGGTGATCCGCGCGAGGTGCGGCGCGGCGGCGCACTGCGAGGTGCGCAGGCTCCACATCGACAGCCAGGTGCGCAGCGTGCACAGGGAGCCGATGCCGAACACGCCGTAGTTGGCCTTGGCGGGGTCGCCCAGGTAGCAGCGGCCGGGTTCGCGGTCGGACGGCTCGATCGACGGGTCGATCATGCGCAGGTCGGCCCAGGTGCGGTGCACGGTGAACAGGGCGTCGCGGGCGCGGGTGCCCTCCAGCGCGTCCAGCCGGGCCAGGACCCAGTCGGTGATGCGCTCGTTGCGGGCGCGCTGGGCGGCGCGGTAGCGGGCCTGGAACTCCGGGTCGAAGGGCGGGCCGTTCCCGGGGTCGAACGGGTCCAGGGACGGGTCGGCGGACAGGGCGTCGGTCTCGTCCGTCACGGACGGGTCCATCCAGGCCGTGAGGACCTCGGGGCGGCCCGAGTGCGCGGCGAGGGCGATGAACAGGTCCCCGGCCGGCAGGTCCTCGATGGCCGGGACCGGGCGCATCCCGGCGACCGGCGTGACGTTCGGCTCGACGGCCTGGGACTGGTAGGCGGCCATGAGGGAGCCGCCGCCGGAGTTGCCGAGCAGCACGACCCGCTCGGCGCCGGCCTCCTCGCGCAGCCACCGCACGCCGGTGCCGATGTCGGCGAGGGCGTGGTCGAGCAGGAAGTGCGCCTCGTCGCCGCGGAACCGGGTGTTCCAGCCGAGGAAGCCGTACCCGCGCGCGGCCAGGTGCTCGGCGAGGTAGTGCTCGGAGAAGTCGACGTTGTAGTGGGTCGCGATGAACGCCGTCCTCGGCCGCCTCCCGGCGGGCCGGTGGTAGACGCCCTGGCACGGGTGGCCGCCCGCGCCCGCCCGGCCGGCCGGCGGCGACGGCAGCCCCACGAAATCCCTGGTAATCACGATCCCTTATGCTGCGGCTCACATCCGTTATGTCGCAAGGAGGCATTGATGACGGATTCGCCGACAATGACGTACGGCGGCTATCTGCGGCTCGATGATCTTCTGTCCTGCCAGGAGCCGAAGACCCGCGCCCACGACGAGCTGCTGTTCGTGATCATCCACCAGGTCTACGAGCTGTGGTTCAAGCAGATCCTGCACGAGGCGGCGCTGCTGCAGCGCCGGCTGGAGGACGGCAACAGCGCCGGCTCCCTCGCCACCGCGCGCCGGATCACCAAGATCCTCAAGACCGTGGTCGGGCAGCTGGACGTGCTGGAGACGATGACGCCCCGGCAGTTCGCCGCCTTCCGCAACGTCCTCGGCAGCTCCAGCGGGTTCCAGAGCGAGCAGTTCCGCGAGATCGAGGCCGTCCTCGGGCGGCGCGCCTTCCCCGCGTCGGTGCTGCGCGACGACGAGCGGCTCCGCGCCGCGGTGTCCCGCCCGTCGATGTTCGACTCGCTGCTGCGCTACCTGGACGGCCACGGGTTCCCCGTCCCGCGCGAGGCCCTGGAGCGGGACACGTCCGAGCCGTGGGAGCCCGACCCCGGCGTGCAGAAGGCGCTGCTCGCCGTCTACGCCGACGAGTCCGGCCCGGCCGCCGAGGTCTGCGAGGCGCTCGTCGACATGGACGAGGGCGTCCAGGAGTGGCGCTACCGGCACCTGAAGATGGTCGAGCGGACGATCGGGGCGAAGCTCGGCACCGGCGGGTCGGCGGGCGCCGACTACCTGCGCCGGACGCTGTTCGCCCCCGCGTTCCCGGACCTGTGGGAGGTCCGCTCCCAGACCGAGGAGGCGCCCGTCCATGGCGGCTGACGGGGCGGCTGACGGGGCGGCCGGCGGGGCGGCCGGCGGCGAGCGGGTCGCGATCGTCGGGGCCGGCCTCGCGGGCTGCCTGCTCGCGGTGCTGCTGGGCCGCCGCGGCATCCCGGTCACGGTGTACGAGCGGCGCCCCGACCCGCGCGTCGCGGGCGCCGAGCGCGGCCGCTCGATCAACCTGGCGATCTCCGCCCGCGGGCTCGCCGCGCTGGAGCAGGTCGGGCTGCGCGAGGAGTCCCTCAAGCAGGCGCTGCCCATGCACGGGCGGATGGTGCACCCGCTGCCGGGCGCGCAGAACTTCCAGCCCTACAGCGCGGACGGCGAGCTCGCCATCAACTCCATCGGCCGCGCCCAGCTGAACCAGTCGCTGCTGGACACCGCCGAGGCCACGCCCGGCGTCACGCTCCGGTTCTCCCGGCGCGTCACGGGGGTGGACGCCGACGCCGGGGCGCTGCTGTTCGAGGACGCGGACCCCGAGCCCGCCGGCGTCGTCCTGGCCGGGGACGGCGCCTACAGCGCGGTCCGCCGGTCCCTCGGCTTCGACCACGACGCCGACTTCCTGGAGCACGGGTACAAGGAGCTGACCGTCCCGCCCCGGGACGGGGAGTTCGCGCTCGACCCGGACGCGCTGCACATCTGGCCGCGCGGCACCTCCATGATGATCGCGCTGCCGAACCTCGACCGGTCGTTCACCTGCACGCTGTTCTGGCCGAAGGGCGACTTCGACGCGCTCGACACGCCCGGGAAGGTCACCGCCTACTTCGAGGAGCACTATCCGGACGTCGTGGACCTGATGCCCGGCCTCACCGACGACTACGCGAACAACCCGGTCGGGTCGCTGGTGACGGTCCGGGCCTGGCCGTGGACCCGGTACGGCGCCGGCGCGACCGTGGCGCTGCTCGGCGACGCCGCGCACGCGATCGTGCCGTTCTTCGGGCAGGGCGCCAATTGCGCGTTCGAGGACTGCATCGAGATCGACGCCTGCCTCACCGAGGCGGGCGGCGACTGGCGGCGCGCCCTGTCGCTCTACCAGGAGCGGCGCAAGGCCAACACCGACGCGATCGCCGAGATGGCGCTCGACAACTTCATCGAGATGCGCGACCGGGTGTCGTCCCCGGTGTACCGGGCGAAGCAGGCCGCGACGCACGCGCTGGAGCGGCGCCTCGCCGGGCGCTACGTCTCCCGCTACGAGCTGGTGTCGTTCTCGACGCTGCCGTACGCGGAGATCCCGGCCCGGATCCGGCGGCAGAACCTGATCCTGGGCGCCGCCGCCGCGGGCGGGGCCGCCGCGCTCGCCCTGGCCGTGCGCGCCGCCCGGCGGCGCTGACGCGCGGCGCCGGGGGGCGGGCTCAGCGGCGGCGCCGGCGGCGGCCCGCGAAAAGGTCGGCGACGGCCGCCGCCAGCGCCGCCAGCACGAACCCCGCGATGACGATCAGCCCGTGCCGGAACGCGGCCGCCCAGTCCCCGCGGGTGCCGGCCACGGCGGAGAAGAACACCGCACCGACGGCGGCGACGCCCATCGCGGTGCCGACCCGCTGCCCGGTCTGCAGGACGCCCGCCGCGCTGCCGCCCTCGGTGTAGCGGACCTCCGACAGCGTCAGCGTCTGGTTGGGCGCGATGACCAGGCCGCTGCCGAGCCCCGCGACCAGCAGCGGCGCCGCCGTCGCCCAGGCCACGCCGCTGCCCGGCCGCAGCTCCACCGCCACCCACGCGGCGCCGAGCCCGATCAGCACCAGGACCAGCCCGGCGGCGACGAGCGGGCGCCCGTAGCGCGACACGATCCGGCCGCCGACCGCCGAGGCGCACCCGGACCCGACCGCGAACGGCGTGATCGCGAGGCCGGCGCCGAGCGCGCTGTAGTCCAGGCCGTTCTGCAGGTAGAGGGTGAAGATGAAGAAGATCGCGGTGAACCCGGCGAAGTACAGCAGCGCGATCGCCGACCCGAGCGAGTAGGAGCGGAGCCGGAACAGCTCCAGGTCGACCATCGGCGCCCCCGCGCGGCGCTCCCAGGCGACGAACACGGCGAGCAGCGCGGCGCCCGCGAGGAGCAGCAGCCACTTGAGGCCGGTGCGCCACTGCTGCTCCTGCACGAACGGCAGCAGCACGCACACGACGCCGGCGCCGAGCAGCAGCACGCCGAACGGGTCGAGGCCCTGCCGTTCGCCGTAGACGGGGGCGGGCAGCATCCGCCAGGCCAGGAACAGCGCCGCGATCCCGACGGGGACGTTGACGTAGAACACCCACCGCCAGCCGTCCGCGGACCCGCCGAGCGCGATCAGCCCGCCGCCGAGCAGCGGCCCCACGGCGGTGGCGATCCCGATGACGGCGCCGAGCGCGCCGAACGCCCGGCCCCGCTCGGCGCCCTGGAACAGCTGCTGGATGAGGCCCGCGACCTGCGGGTTGAGGATGCCGCCCGCGACGCCCTGGACGAGCCGGGCCAGGACGAGCAGCAGGACCGTCGGCGCGATCCCGGCCGCGGCGCTCGCCGCCGTGAACAGCGCGAGGCCGGACATGAACACCGCGCGGCGGCTGCGGGCGTCGCCGAGCCGCCCCGCCGGGACCAGGACGAGCCCGAACGTCAGCGCGTACCCCGACAGGATCCACTGCAGCTGCGCGTCCGAGGCGCGCAGGTCCGCCCTGATCGACGGGAGCGCCACGTTGACGATGCTGACGTCCAGCAGCGTCATGAAGGCCGCGACGAGGCAGACCGACAGCGCCCGCCAGCGGCGGGCCGCGTCCCGGCGGCGCTCGGCGGTGTCCGCGGGCTCCGGCTGCACGGCGGGCTCCTCTCCGGTGATCGCCGGGATGAAACACGGGGCGGGAACGCTCCCGCCGGGACGGCTGTGCCACAGTTGCCGGATGACCGACTCCGCTCCGGGGACCGGCCCCGACGAACCGCTGTGCTCCGCCAGGGGCTGCCGCGCCGCCGCCGTGTGGGCACTGCGCTGGAACAACCCGAAGATCCACACGCCGGACCGGCGGAAGATCTGGCTGGCCTGCGACGAGCACCGCGAGAGCCTGTCGGAGTTCCTGTCCCGCCGCGACTTCCTGAAGGACGTCGTGCCCTTCGCCGACCGCGACGCGCCCCCGGCCGGGGGCTAGGCCTCGCCGAGGACGGGCTCGCCGGCCGGCCCCGGCACCTCGGGCGTCCGGTCCCGCCAGCCCTCGGCCATCTCGGTGAGCCGGGCGGCGGCGTCCCGCGCGGGCGCGCCGCGGCCGACGGCGAGGCCGAGCAGGTACGCCGTCAGCGGCGCCCCGGGCCGCGCGACCCCGTGCGCGACGTCGCGGGCGAGATCGAGGATGAGGCTCTGGTCGATGTCGCCGCGTTCCAGGCCCAGTTCGACGCAGGCCGCCTTGATCCAGTCCTCCAGCACCGGCATGGGTACCCCTTTCGCACGTGGTCCAGGCAACTCTGCCCGCTCTCCCCCGATCAAAGCAGGCGCTCGGCGGCGGCGAGCTCCTCGGGGGTGTCGCAGTCGTACCAGGCCGGGCGGGCGCCCGCCGGGACCGCGACGGCCACCGGGTCCAGGGGGCCGAGCAGGCCGCGCAGGGACGCGCCGCGGTAGCCGTCCAGCGCCTCCCGCAGGGCGGCGGCCCGCCAGCAGCCGGCGAGCCACTGCTCGCGGCCCTCCCCGTCCAGCAGCACGGCGCCGGGGCGCTCCCCCATCGCGTCCAGCAGCCGGGCGAGGTGCGCGGGGCGCAGGAACGGCATGTCGGCGGCCAGCAGCGCCAGCCGGGGCGCCCGGACCTCGGCGAGCCCGGCGCGCAGCGCGGGCACCGGCCCGGCGCCGGGCGGGTCCTCGCGGACGACGACGGCGCCCGGCAGGACGTCCCGCCGCGGCCCCACCACGATCAGCCGGGACGCCCGCGCCGCGGCGGCGGCCGTCCACTCGATCAGCGCGCGGCCGCCCACCGGCGCGGCGGGCTTGTCGGCGCCGAACCTGCGGGCCCGCCCGCCGGCCAGCAGGACGGCGTCGAACTCCACTCAGCCGCCGATCGCCGACATGGGCCGGGCGGGCTGCAGGAACGACGGGTCGTCGATGCCGTGCCCGGCGCGCTTGGCCCACACCGCCTTGCGCCACCGGTCGGCCAGCTCGGTGTCGGTGGCGCCGCCGCGCAGCGCGTCGCGCAGGTTGGTCTCCTCGGTGGCGAACAGGCAGTTGCGGATCTGCCCGTCGGCGGTGAGCCGCACCCGGTCGCAGGCGCCGCAGAACGGCCGGGTCACCGACCCGATCACCCCGACGGTCTCGGGGCCGCCGCCGACCAGGAACGACTCGGCGGGCGCGCTGCCCCGGTCGTGCGCGGCGTCGGGGGCGAGGTCGAACTCGGCGGACAGCCGCTCCAGGATCTCGTCCGCGGTGATCATGTTCTCGCGGGTCCAGCCGTGCTGGGCGTCCAGCGGCATCTGCTCGATGAACCGCAGCCGGTAGCCGCGCTCCAGGCAGTACCGCAGCAGGGGGACGGCCTCGTGGTCGTTGATCCCGCGCATCAGCACCGCGTTGACCTTCACCGGCTCCAGCCCGGCGTCCCGCGCCGCGGCGAGCCCGGCCAGCACGTCGTCCAGCCGGTCGCGGTGCGCGAGCCGCTTGAACGTGTCGCGGTCGAGTGTGTCGAGGGAGACGTTCACCCGGTCGAGGCCCGCCTCGGCCAGCGGCGCGGCCAGCCGGTCGAGGCCGATGCCGTTCGTGGTGAGCGAGATCTGCGGGCGCGGCGACAGCTCCGCCGTCCGCCGCACGATGCCGGGGAGCCCGCGCCGCAGCAGCGGCTCGCCGCCGGTGTAGCGGACCTCGGTGATCCCCAGGTCCCGGACGGCGAGGCCCACCAGGCGGACCACCTCGTCGTCGGTGAGCAGTTCCGGCTTGGGCAGCCAGTCCAGGCCCTCCGGGGGCATGCAGTACGAGCACCGCAGATTGCACCGGTCGGTGAGCGAGACCCGCAGGTCCGTCGCGGTACGGCCGAAGCTGTCGACCAGCACGGGCGCCCCTTCCTGCTGACCGGCGGCCCGCCCTCGCGGCCCGCCGGGGATTGCGGTCGGTCACACCAGCCTATTGCGGTGGTTGACGATTCGTCGCATCTCGTTGGACGGTGACGTTCCAGGGTGCGACAGGGAGGACGCGGTGGCAACGGTTCGCGAGTGGGAGTTCGCGGGGACGCGGGGCGCGGTCACCGCCCGGATCTGGGCGGACGGTGATCCTCGCTACATCGCCGTGCTCGTGCACGGCTACGGCGAGCACCTCGGGCGGTACGACCACGTCGCGGACGTCCTCGTCCGGCACGGCGCCGTCGTGTGCGGGCCCGACCACATGGGCCACGGCCGCTCCGCCGGCGACCGGGTCCTGATCGAGGACTTCGAGGACGTCGTCGCCGACGTCCACACGGTCGTGGAGTCGGCGCGCGGCGACCACCCGGGCCTGCCCGTCGTCATGATCGGCCACTCGATGGGCGGCCTGATCGCCGCCCGCTACGCCCAGCTGCACGGAAGCGGCATCGCGGCCCTCGTCCTGTCCGGCCCGGTGCTCGGCCGCTGGCACGCCGTCGACGAGCTCCTCGCCCTGGACGAGATGCCCGACGCGCCGATCGACACGTCCACGCTCTCCCGCGACCCGGCCGTCGGCAAGGCCTACGGCGAAGACCCGCTCGTCTGGCACGGGCCGTTCAAGAAGAAGACCATCGAGGCCCTCGACGCGGCCCTGCGCCGCGTCAGCGACCACGGGTCCCTGGGCGCGCTCCCCGCCTTCTACGTCCACGGGGAGGCCGACGAGCTCGTGCGCCCGGAGGACACCCGCACCGGCATCGAGGCGATCCGCGGCGAGGACCTCACCGAGCGCATCTACCCCGGTGCCCGCCACGAGGTCTTCAACGAGACCAACCGCGACGAGGTCCTCGCCGACGTGACCGCCTTCATCGACCGCGTCCTCGGCTGACCGCGTCAACGACTGACCGCGTCCCCGGCCGAGCGCGGCCGTCCGGCGGCGCGGCCCCGCCGCCGGACGGTCCCCGTCAGCCCTTCACGCAGATGAGCTGGCGGAGGTGCGCCACGACCTCGACCAGGTCGGACTGGGCGGCGATCACCGTCTCCAGGTCCTTGTAGGCGCCGGGGATCTCGTCGACGACGCCGCCGTCCTTGCGGCACTCGACGCCGCGCGTCTGCTCGACCAGGTCGTCCACGGTGAAGCTCTTGCGGGCCTCGCCGCGGCTCATCCGGCGGCCCGCGCCGTGGGACGCGGAGTTGTACGCGGTCTCGTTGCCGAGGCCGCGGACGATGTAGGTGCCGGTCGCCATCGAGCCGGGGATGATCCCGAGGTCGCCGCGGCCCGCGCGGATCGCGCCCTTGCGGGTGACGAGCAGCTCCTCGCCGCCGTACTCCTCCTCCGCCACGTAGTTGTGGTGGCAGGAGATCACCTGGCCCCAGCGGCAGCGCTTCTCGCCGAACCGCCTCGTCACCACGTTCTGCGCGAGCGCCATCATGACGGCGCGGTTGCGGCGCGCGTACTCCTGCGCCCAGAACAGGTCGTGGCGGTAGGCGTCCATCTTGGGGGTGCCGGAGATGAACACCGCGAGGTCGCCGTCCGGAAGATCCTGGTTGTGGGGGAGCTTGCGGGCGGCCTCGATGTGGTGCTCGGCGAGCTCGTTGCCGATGTTGCGCGAACCGGAGTGCAGCACGAGCCAGATCGCGCCGTCATCGTCGGCGCACAGCTCCAGGAAGTGGTTGCCGCCGCCGAGCGTGCCCATCTGCCGGCGGGCGCGGCCGAGGCGGGCCCGCACCGCCGGGTGCAGGTCGTCGAACCGCTTCCAGAACTCGTACCAGCCGCGCTCATTCAGGTTCGGCAGCGCGGACGGGTCGACGGGGCTCTTGTGGGAGCCGCGCCCCACGGGGATCGCCTTCTCCAGCCGGTGCCTGATGCCGGCCAGGTCGTCCGGCAGGTCCTCGACCGTGAGGGACGACTTGACCGCGGTCATCCCGCAGCCGATGTCGACGCCGACGGCCGCCGGCGACACCGCGTTCCGCATCGCGATGACGGAGCCCACGGTGGCGCCCTTGCCGTAGTGGACGTCGGGCATGACCGCGAGGCCCTCCACCCACGGCAGGGAGGAGACGTTGCGGAGCTGGTCGAGCGCGACGTCGTCGACGGTGGCGGGGTCGGTCCACATCCGGATCGGGACGCGGCCGCCCTTGAGCGTCTGGTACGGCATGCCCTCTCCTTGATCGACGGGGACCGGACCGCGATCCATGAGGCCAGAACCACCGGCCGCCGTTCAACCGGTTTTCCCGCCCGGAGGGGTCACGGCCGCCCGGTGCGGCGGCGTTCGGTGAGGCCGAGCCGGTCCAGGTGGCGCAGCAGCGCGACGGCGACGCGGCGGTCGGTGCCCAGCGCCTCGGCGGCCTGGCCGGGCGTGAACGGCTGCGGCAGCCCGTCCAGGACGCGCAGCGCCGCCCGGTCGGCGCCCGGCAGCAGGACGATGTCGCCGCCGTCCTCGGGGATGCGCAGGACCGCGCCGGCCCGCTCGGCGGCCGACAGCCGGTCGCCGGTGAGGCCGAGCTCGCCGAGGCGGCCGGCCGAGGGCGGGGCGAAGGGGGCGTCGGCGAGGTCGGCGCGGAGCCGCTCGACGGCCCCAGTCCAGGGCGGGGGCGGCGTCGCGGCGATCGCGGTGGGGGCCGCGGGCCGCGGGTCGGGCGCGGGGCCGTAGACGCGGCCGGCGTCCACCCGCAGCGGCGGCCGGACGAGCGCGGTGACGAGCTGCCGGGCCGGGAGGCCGAGCCGCAGCCGGACGGTCTCCAGCGGGATGCCGGGCGCGTCCGGGCTGCCCGCGGCGTGCCGGGACGCCTCCTCGGCGAGCCGGTCGAACAGCGACGACCAGTGCGCGGGGTCGGCGACCCACTCGCCGTTCAGCGCGACGGCGTCCGGCGGCGGCGCGCAGCCCATCAGCGACAGCTCCGAGCGCCGCAGCACCCCGTGCCGGCGCAGCACGATCGTGCCGTCCGGCCGGTCCGGCCAGGACGCCAGCTCCCGCGCGCGGGCCGCCCCCGCGCCGCGCCGCACGAGCGTCGGCGGCCGGACGTCCAGCACGCTCACCCCGGCGATGGAGCGGCGCGCCGGGTCGCGCAGGACGCCGGTGTCGCCGAGGTGCAGGGCGAGCCGGGTGTTCAGGGTCAGCCGGGCGGTGTCGGGGCCGAGCGGCCGCAGCCCCACCGGGACGGCGGCCGAGCCTAGGTGCAGCGTCAGCCGCCGCGCGAGCCGCCCGGACGCCTCGCCGAACCGGGTGCGGACGTCGATGCAGGTCGTGTGGGTCCAGGCGCCGGGCGTGACGAGGGCCATGCCGCTGTCGACGCGCCCGGCGTCGCGGAGCGTCAGCACGACGCGGGAGACGCCGCCGACGGTCTCGCACGGCTCGTCCGCGCAGCCGATCGTGCGGACGCGGACGCGCTCCCCCGCGGGCATGAGCAGCAGCTCGTCGCCCACCGCGACCGTCCCGGCGGAGAGGGTGCCGGTGACGACGGTCTGCCGCCCGGCGGTGAAGGCGTGGTCGACCCACAGCCGCACCGGCGCGGCGGGGTCGGGGACGGGCAGCCGCCCGGCGAGCCGGTCGAGCGCGGCCGCCAGCTCCGCCACCCCGGCGCCGGTGGCGGCGCTGACCGCGACGGCCTCCACGCCGCGCAGCGCGGTGCCGGCGAGCCGCTCGCGCACCTGGCGCAGCGCGGGCCGGGCGTCGGCGAGGTCGGATTTGGTGACCGCGAGGACGCCGGCCCGGATCCCGAGCGCGCCGAGGGCCTCCACGTGCTCGGCGGTCTGCGGCATCCACCCCTCGTCGGCGGCGACGGCGAGCAGCGCGGCGGGCGCGGGGGCCGCGCCGGCGAGCATGGCGGGGACGGACCGCTCCCCGCCGGGCGCGTCGACGAACGCCACGCGGCGGCCGGACGGCAGCTCCGTCCACGCGCCCGCCTCCCCCGGCTCCTTGCCGGTGAGGGCGCGCACCAGCGCCGACTTGCCGTGCCCACCGTGTCCGGCGGTGGTGACGACCTGCATCAGCGTCCTTTCCGGGCCGAGACGCGAAAGGCCGTGCGGGGGGATTCCACGCGGGGGTCGTGCGGACGGGGCTCGCCCGATACGGGGTCCACGGAAGGCAACCCTAGGGACGCGGCGGCCCGGCGCAAAACCGGATCCGGCCCGGGGCCCGGACCGGAGAAACCCACTGACCTCACGTAAACCACAAACGACCAGAAATCGCCACCGGTTCAGTCCCGGCCGGAACCGGCATCGCCCGGCCGCCCGGCGTCCGCGTGGGCCTCGAAGTCGTCGACCATCCGGTGCACGAGCCGGGCCAGCCGCTCGCGGTCGCCGGGCGGCCAGGCGGCCAGGGCCCCGGCGATCCAGCGCCGGCCGGACGCCCGGATGGACGCCACCGCGTCCCGCCCGGACCCGCTGAGCGCGACCCGCCGGCAGCGGCCGTCGTCCGGGTCGGCCACCTGCACGACGTAGCCGGCCCGCTCCAGCCGCTGCACCTGCCGCGTGACGTGCGGCGCCTCCACCGCCAGCGCGGCGGCCAGCTCGCCGGGGCGCATCGGGCCGCCGTCGGCCAGCGCGCGCAGCAGCGGAACGGCGGCGCGGTCGACGGGGACGCCGGCGGCGACGACCGTCCGGTCGTGCTGGCGGGCGCGGGTGAGCAGGTGCGCGACGCGGCTGAGCGCCCGCTCGATCTCCGCGATCCCGGCGTCGGCCGCGTCCGGCGGCGGACCTGGCGACATGCCGCGAACCCTACCGCTCTATGCTTACTTAACTTAAGTAAGCATGCCCGTGTCGGAGCGGGCGCCGCGCGGCCGGA